>JBCCRX010000237.1:0-10618 GCA_039201015.1 Bacteroidota bacterium
AGCTATTAAACTCGGCAGCATCGCGCTTGCAGCGCTCGCTGCCTCGTGGTGGTCTTGGAGGGCAGACAAAATATAAGATGTTGTAAAACAACATCTTATATTTTGTCTGCCCTCCAAACCTCCTCTGCGCGCCGAGCCGAAGGCAATGGCGCGCTAAACGTGACTTAAAATTGTCCACCTACTTAAGTACCTGGACATAATTAATCGAATGCTAGATATGTCATATTTGACTTTGATAAGAAGCTGGTTATTAAATAATTATGAGGTTATTCTCAAAAACCAAAATATGACATATCTTAAAAATAAATCTACATGAGTACCTACTAGCGTATTAGATTTCTTCTTCTATTTGATGCAAGATAAAAACCTATGAAATGCAAAAATATGAAGAATTATACACTTTTCATTGGTATTGATATTTCAAAAGAGTGCTTCGATGTAGCAATCAATGAAAATGGTATTTTAGATCAAATGTCACATAAACGTTTCAAGAATAATGCTAAAGGATTTCGCACTTTAGTTAAATGGATCAAAAAATCAATATTCCGTTCTCAAAACAGTCAAAAAAATTCAGCACCAGCAAGAACAATCTTAGAAACTAAGTCTATTTTTGCCACAATGAAGGAGTCAGCAGCAAAGACATTGATGAATCACGACCACATCCAAATTGTGATTGAACGCTTATGCCAGCAACTGATCGAATCGCACGAACAGTTCGATCAGACTTGCATCATTGGCATCCAAGCAAAAGGGGTGCTGTTGGCGGACATCATTCACCAGCGGCTATTGTCCATTTTGGACATTGAAAAGATAGAATATGGTAAGCTAGACATTACTTTCTATCGAGATGATTTTCGCACCAGAGATCGTCCTTTAATGGCAAATCGAACGGAGATTGATTTCTATCTAGAGGAAAAAAACGTAATTTTAGTAGATGATGTCGTTTTCACAGGCAGAACGATTCAAGCGGCGATGACTGCACTCAACCATTATGGTCGCCCAAAAAGAGTGGAATTATTGGCTTTGATAGATCGTAGATTCAATCGGCATTTACCGATCAAAACGGACTATGTTGGGCAAAGAGTAGATTCTTTGGATCATGCCTATGTGAAAGTAGAGTTGGAGCAAGAACAAGCATATAAAGTATTGTTATTCAATTAAATAAAAACTGCTAATAGCCACACAATGGCAGAACTACAGGAACTCAGTACGAAGCATATTTTAGGTATCAAATACCTATCAACAGCGGATATTCAATTGATCTTCAATACCACCGATGAATTTAAAGAAGTGCTGAGTCGTCCGATCAAAAAAGTCCCTTCCTTGCGCGATGTCACCATTGCCAATTTATTTTTTGAAAACTCCACGCGCACCAGAATTTCTTTTGAACTGGCAGAAAAACGCCTGTCCGCAGATATTGTCAACTTCTCGGCGGCTTCTTCTTCCGTCAAAAAAGGAGAAACACTACTCGATACGGTCAATAATATTCTAGCGATGAAGGTGGATATGGTGGTCATGCGACATCCTGCCCCAGGCGCACATCATTTCCTCGCCAATCAAATCGAAGCCAACGTCATCAACGCAGGCGACGGCACACACGAACACCCTACCCAAGCCCTTTTGGATGCTTATTCGATGCGAGAACAAGTCGGTGATTTGGCAGGTAAAAAAATAGTTATCGTTGGAGATATTTTGCACTCTCGAGTTGCCTTGAGTAATATTTTTTGTCTGCAAAAACTAGGTGCAGAAGTCAAAGTATGCGGACCACCGACACTCATTCCACCCCGAATCCAAACGCTAGGCGTGGAGGTAGAATACGACATTCAGAAAGCTCTAGCTTGGTGCGACATTGCCAATTTGCTTCGTATTCAACTGGAGCGACAAGACATCAAATACATTCCGTCTTTGAGAGAGTACGCTCTTTTTTATGGCGTCAAAAAAGAAATGCTCGACCGATTAGACAAAAAAATCGTCATCATGCACCCAGGACCAATTAATCGGGGCGTAGAAATTACCAGCGAAGTCGCAGATTCTGATCATTCGATCATTTTGCAGCAAGTAGAAAATGGCGTAGCGGTGAGGATGGCGGTACTTTATTTATTGGCAGCAAAAAGATAGGCGTGCTTATTTAAGTTGTTCAGGCTGATGCGCTCAGTTGTTTATAAGGTTTATCTGTTTAAACAAATCAACAGCATAAACAATTCAACAAACAATTAGTAACAAATTCATTCAACATCATTCCCTTCTTGTCCTAACCAAATTATACAATAGGGAATCAATAAAACTAAGGAACGTATGATTATTGGTGTACCAAAGGAAATAAAGTCAAGTGAAAATCGAGTGGGTTTGACACCTTCGGGAGTCTTTGAACTCACCAAAAGACAACACACCGTCTATATTCAATCTACCGCAGGCGATGGCAGTGGTTTTTCCGACAAGGAATACGTACAAGCAGGCGCGCAACTGCTGCCCAGCATTGAAGAAGTCTATGCCAAAGCCGAGATGATTATCAAGGTGAAAGAGCCGATCGAAGCGGAGTACGATCTGATTCGAGAGGATCAATTGCTCTTCACTTATTTTCATTTTGCTTCTCACGAGCCACTTACCAGTGCGATGATTCGCCAAAAAGCGGTTTGTCTAGCCTACGAAACCGTAGAATTACCGGATCGTTCGCTTCCTTTGCTGATTCCAATGTCGGAAGTAGCAGGAAGAATGTCCATTCAGCAAGGTGCTAAATATTTGGAAAAACCAGTGAAGGGGCGCGGCGTACTTTTGGGTGGCGTGCCAGGGGTGTCACCAGGAAAAGTCCTCGTACTCGGCGGTGGTGTCGTCGGAACGCAAGCAGCAAAAATGGCAGCAGGACTGGGCGCGCAAGTCACGATATTGGACGTCAATCTGAATCGGCTGCGTCAGTTGAATGACATTATGCCCGCTAACGTCATTACTTTATTTTCTAATGAATATACCATCCGAAAACTCATCAAAGATCACGACTTAATTGTCGGTGCAGTCTTGATTCCAGGGGCTAAAGCACCCAATTTAATCACAAAAGACATGCTGAAAGAAATGCGTCCAGGTACGGTGATCGTGGACGTTGCTGTGGATCAAGGTGGCTGCATCGAAACCTCCCGACCGACCACACACGACGATCCGATTTTCATTATAGATGATGTCGTTCATTACAGCGTTGCCAATATGCCAGGCGCTGTACCTTACACTTCTACGATTGCACTGACCAACGCCACGCTTCCTTATGCCATTTTGTTAGCAGATAAAGGTTGGAAACGCGCCTGTAAGAAAAACAAAGCACTTAAACTAGGGCTGAATATCGTGAAAGGAAAAGTGGTTTATCAAGGCGTAGCGGAGGCTTTTGATTTGGAGATGCACGATGTCAAGACGGTGCTTTAAAAGCAGTGCGCTTCAATGCTCGGCGATTATTATTTGGTGATCTGTTTATTTGGTGATGCGGTAAGTGAGTATTCACCAAATATTCAAACCCGTCCGCCACAGGCGCGATCACCAATGATTACCGCCCCACATGCACCAACAAAACAGAAATATCCGAAGGCGAAACCCCACTAATTCGGCTGGCTTGCCCAATCGTTCTGGGTTGGAGTTGCGTCAATTTCTCGCGCGCTTCCATAGACAAAGAAACCATATCGTGATAGTTCACTTGCTCGTGTAGGCGAACCGCTTCTAGGCGATTCATTTTATCTACCATTTCCTGCTCCTTCTTGATGTAGCCTTCGTATTTCATGTTGATCTCTGCCAAATTCAAATGCTCTTGCTCGTGTTTGGCGATCAAATCAGCTACGGCGGGCAAAACTGCTCCTAGTTCTTTCACATTGACTTGTGGGCGCAGCAAAACGGAACGCAATTTCACTTTTTGCTTCAAAGGCGAAGAACCCTTGCGCGCGAGATAGCCATTCATTTGATCTGGACTGATGCTGGTCTTATCAAAAAAGCGTTCAATGGCTTTGGTGGCATCTAGTTTTTCTTGCACTTTTTCCATACGTTCTGCCGCGCCACGAATGCCTAGTTTTGCAGCAATGGGCGTCAGACGTAAATCCGCATTGTCTTGTCGCAATAGAATGCGATACTCGGCTCGTGAGGTGAACATGCGATAAGGCTCTTTTGTGCCTTTATTCACCAAATCATCTACCAAAACACCGACATAGCCTTCCGATCTTTTCAAAATCAGCGGCTCTTCTTCGTGGATTGCTTGGTGCGCATTGATGCCTGCTACTAAGCCTTGCGAAGCGGCTTCTTCGTAGCCCGTTGTTCCATTAATTTGTCCAGCAAAAAAGAGGTTTTTCACCAGTCGCGTCTCCAAAGAAGGTTTCAACTGCGTAGGTGGGAAAAAGTCATACTCAATCGCGTAGCCTGGGCGAAACATTTTGGCATTTTCAAAACCTCGAATTTTACGCAAAGCTTTGTATTGCACCTCTTCTGGCAAAGAAGAAGAAAAGCCATTCACGTAAATTTCGCACGTATCCCAACCTTCGGGTTCTACGAACAACTGATGTCGATCTTTATCCGCAAAACGATCAATTTTATCCTCTATCGACGGACAATAACGCGGCCCAAGCCCTCGGATGCGTCCATTGAACATGGGAGAGCGATCAAAACCTGTCCGCAGCACGTCGTGTACTTCTTGGCTGGTGTAAGCGATGTGACAAGGAATTTGCTTTTCTAATTTTGGGGTATCTGTGTAGGAAAATTTGCTTGGATGTTCATCGCCTGGTTGTTCTTCCATCGCTGCCCAATCCAAAGAACGTCCATCCACACGCGGCGGTGTGCCTGTTTTCATGCGTCCCGCCTCAAAACCCAATTCGCGCAATTGTTCCGTAATGCCTTTTGCTGCCTTCTCCCCTGCCCTTCCACCTCCAAAGTTTTTCTCTCCAATATGAATCAAGCCATTCAAAAAAGTACCATTCGTCAGTACAATGCTCTTGCTTTCTATCTCCAGCCCCAGTCCCGTATGAACGCCTTTTGCCACGCCGTCTTTCACCAAAATACCCGTTACCATTTCTTGCCAAAAATCAATATTGGGATGTTCTTCCAGCATTTTGCGCCATTTTGCGGCAAAAAGCATTCGATCACTTTGCGCACGCGGACTCCACATCGCCGGCCCTTTTGATAAGTTTAGCATCCTAAACTGTACCATCGTATGATCGGTGACAATGCCCGAGTAACCGCCCATTGCATCTACTTCGCGCACGATTTGTCCTTTCGCCACACCACCCATTGCTGGATTGCAGGACATCTGTGCAATGGTATTCATGTTCATAGTAGCGAGCAGCACTTTCGACCCCATATTCGCCGCCGCCACTGCCGCTTCACAGCCCGCATGACCCGCGCCCACTACTATTAAATCGTATTTTTGAAACATTTTTATTGCTTAGTATTAGTCCCGTTTTACTGCTGAACGTATGCCCGATTGCACGCAAGCTTTTTTGACAAATTTGACCAAAAGAAGAAGGATTAGCTAGCACTTTTGATTCCAAAATGAAAATTTTTACTGCGTAAAAATTTTCATTTTGGGAGGAATTTTTTTGGACAGAAATAAAATCAATGATTTTTGGGAAAAATCATTGATTTTATTTCTGTCCTCAAGTCTTTTTGAATCTTTTCACAAGAAAAGCATTCAGCAGTAAGACAGGTTTTAAACATCAAAAAGTGCACAAAGTTAGCTGATATTTCGCCCACTAGGATGCTTTACGCAATTTTTTACTTAGCTACAACAGTAAAGCAAGGCATTTCATTCCCTTTTAATGCTAAGTCTCTCAAAGAAGCACAAGCACGAGATTTCCGAAGTTTTAAAATCATAGCTGTTTAGAATCTTTATCACAAATTTCCCTTCATTTCATACCTAATAGTAGTAGTACCCCTCACAAATTGGGTATTGTTTTTCAAGAACTTGTATTCTACATTTGTGCCTTAGCTAGTTAAGAAAAAAGCCCTATTTAGGTTGTAGTAAACCCTGCATCCAAAGTACTATATAAAGTCTGTAATTTACCATTTGCATTCCCACACTCAAAATGCCTTCATTAATCGTGCTCAGCGAGAGCAGTTTTTTTTGACTGTACTTTGAATGATGATTCTGCCTTATTTGCAGAATCATCTTTTATCTTTATGCTTCTAAACAAGCAACAAACATGCGTAAAATCCAGATAGTCATCTTATTGGTGATAGTGAGTATCGCTATTTCGCAAGGCATCGGTTTGAAAATACTCATTCCGATGATGCAAACGGGTTTGAGCAGTATCGAAATATTGATCTTATCAGGTATTTCTGCGGCCTTGTTTTTGCCTTTTGTACTCGAAATGACTATTAATGGAAAATTGTGGCATTTCCTCCCTATCGCCCTCATCATTGGTAGTATCAGTGGCTTCATTTCGGGCTATTTTTTGGATTGTTTGCTCTCCAATGTACTGATTGGTTTATTGAGTGTGCTTTGTATTTATTTGAGTACTTTTGCGAAGATCAAACTGATTTATCAACCAGTGCTCTGTTTTCTATTGCTTGCGATATTGAGCTTGGGTATGAACATCTTCGGACATCGTTTATCGGGTTACGATGCTGTTTTTTATATTGAATTGGGGGTCGTTACGATCAAAGATTATTTGATTTGTGGCGGATTGTGCGCTTGGATGACTAGTAAGCTCAATCTAAACAATGATCGGATTTTAGGACTTAACTAAAGGAGAGCCGAAGAAAGGGCAAAAGATTTTTGTTTCGGTTTTAATATTCCAGCAGTCAACATTGAATAAACCTAGTTATTAGGCTACATACGTTTAGAGCATGTTTGGAGCATTATTTTCCTGTAAACCAATATTTTACGAACTTGACTTTGAAAATAATCGCTCGTTTATCTCGATAAAGTCGCTATTATTTTCTTCGTCAAAACCGCAAACTACTGATTTATAGTTCAATCCTGCTCCAAACATGCTCTTAGATAAGAAACGGTAGTATGATAAAACACTTAGAAATAGCAGGATACAAATCCATAAAAAATATGGAATTGGAGTTAAAGCCCATTAATGTTTTAATAGGGGCAAATGGTGCTGGTAAAAGTAACTTTATTTCATTTTTCAAACTACTAAATGCTCTTTCGAATGGAAATCTACAAGCCTTTGTTTTGGAGGAAGGTAAAGCAGATAAACTTCTTTATTTCGGTCGCAAGCATACAGAGCTAATACTTGGGAAGCTATTTTTCTCCAAACATTCAGACCACAATAATGCTTACATCTTCAAAATCAAACCAACGAAAGAAGGTCTGATGTACATTTCGGAGGAAAAATCTGGATATAATACCTCTTTGGAAAGAGAGAACGAAAACTATTTAACACGCTACAACTTAGAGGAAACCTCTATCGCCTGTTCGAGTAACTATAGAGATCAATACCTCAATAGTTATTTGTCTTCCATAAGAATCTTCCATTTCCATGATACTTCTGCAACTGCTAAACTGAGACAAGCAAGCGACATAAAAGACAACCGATACCTAAAATCTGACGGTAGAAATCTAGCCGCTTTTTTGTATCACCTGAAACAAAATTATCCCAAAAATTATCGTCGCATCCTGAAGACAATCCAATCTGTTGCTCCTTTTATTCATGATCTGATACTAGCACCCAATCGCATCCATAATAATGGTTACAAGGAAATTGAACTTCGTTGGATAGAAAAAAATGACCTAGAATCTGATTTTTCCGCTTATCAGTTTTCTGACGGAACACTGCGTTTTATAGCCTTAACAGTTACCTTACTACAGCCTGAACCTCCAGCAATTATTATTATAGATGAACCTGAATTAGGTTTGCACCCTTTTGCAATCAATAAGCTAGCAGGTATGATAAAAACAGCGGCTTCCAAAATTCAGGTCATACTTTCTACACAATCTATTAATTTAGTAGATTGCTTTGAGCCACAAGACGTTGTTGTTGTTGACAGAAACATGGATTCTCAGCAATCTGTTTTTAGAAGACTTGCCGAAGAAGAATTGACAGATTGGTTGGAAGAACATAGTCTAGGAGATTTATGGCAAAGAGACATACTTAATGCTGCACAACCATTTATTAGATGAAAAGGTGGATTATCGTTTGTGAAGGACAGTATTGAAATCTTACACACATGAAGCTTAAACTCAACAAAAAGACGTTTTTCAAAATTCATCAATGGATCGGGATTAAGCTGAGCATTCTATTCTTTATTGTCTGCATTTCTGGCACTTTCGCTACTTTAAGCAATGAAATGGATTGGCTTTTCTTGAAAGACATCCGCGCAGAACCGAGCGAAACCCTAGCCTCCAAAAATAAGATCGTCGAAAATATCAAAGCCATTTATCCAGACAGTAAAATTGGCTATTGGTCGGCAGCCAATGCACCTTATCTTTGCGATATTATTTACTTGCGCAAAGACGATAAAAACCTCTACGCTTTCGCAAATCCCTACACAGGGGAAGTTCAAGGTGCTAGTACGCTTACCTTTCAACGTTTTTTTAGAGATTTACACTATTATCTTTTCATTCCCTTTCAAGTCGGACACTTCACGGTTTTGATCTTTGCCTTTTTGCTCTTCATTTCTATGACGACCGCTTTGCTCTTCTTCAAAAAATGGTACAAAAAACTTTTTGAACTCAAAACTGGAAAAGGCAAATTGGTGCTGTATCGCAGCTTGCACCGTTTGGTAGGACTTTGGTCTGTGCCTTTTGTGATTCTATTTTCCATTACGGGTATATGGTACTTTTTAGAGCGCACCAATACCGCCAATGTTTCTAAAATCTCCAATACGAGCAGCCCCAAACTGGAAGTGCCATTCACCGATTCGATTGCCTTTGCCAATATCACTTATACCATGGACTACGACAAAGCGGTGGCGCAAGCAAAAAGTGCAATTCCCAACTTAGAAGTCAAAGATATTGCTTTTCCTACTCAAATGGACGGCGTACTGTATCTCACTGGCATCAGCGATGTACCGCTGGTTCGAAATCGCGCCAACCGCATCTATCTGCACCCAACGACTTATGAAGTCCTCCAAGTGCAACGCGCTGAAGAAAGCCCTACGACTATGTGGCTAAACGACATTGCCGATCCTTTACACTTTGGTTATTGGGGCGGCTTGGTCACCAAAGTATTGTGGTTTTTGGGTGGATTAGCCATTTCTGGTCTGGTATTGACTGGACTTTGGATCAGTCAGAAACGAAGGGTAAAAATGCGAAGCCAACAACAACAAAAAGTGCAAAGTATGCGAGGCTGGAAGTATGTCAATTGGGTCGTTTTGGGATTACTTTTGTTCTTCATGTATGCGACTTTGATTACGCGCTATCAAGCTTCTTTTGCAGTACTTTCAATCATTAGTACGGCTTGGCTATTGAGCATTTTGGGGTGGTGGTATTTATTCGCCTATCAGATTCGTAAGTCTTTGGAAAAGGAGAAAATACGGAAAACATAAGCGGGCATTGATCCGTTAGCTAGCCTCGTACAATATTAGCGCAAAAAGCGGAGTTTATTTGTAACTGTGCTATTTTCTATTTCGTATTGGAGTTAAATAGACGGATGACTTAATAGAGCAAGTTGCCTTTTTAAGATCATGAAGAAGACTGAAAAAAATAGCCCCTCTGCGTAGCTCTGCGAAAAAAACTTATTTTACACAGCGCTCAAATTAGTGAACACAACATGAAATTTTTCAAACAAATCCACTACCTCTTGCTACCTATTTTACTTTTTTCTGCCTGCAAAAGCTCCAAACTCGCTCAAGAAAACACGCGAACGCAAGCTGAACAAGAAGCTCTAGGACTGACAGAAGATGCCTTCTCCTTCACCGATTCTTCTGATTTAGTTTTAATTGATGAAGTAGAACAAGAAAAACCAGACTTAATTGCGAGCATAGAACGAACGGCATGCTATGGCAAATGCCCCGTCTATGAAGCCAAGATTTTTTCCAATGGCTTAGTCTTATATGAAGGCAAGCAGCATGTGGAAAATATGGGACTATTCGAGGCATATATTCTGGAAGACCAAATCAATCACCTCCTTGCAGAAGCCGATTCCATTCAATTTTTTGATCTAGCAGCCGCTTATCCAGAAAAAGGGCAACAGATTTATGACTTGCCTAGTACTCAGCTTTTTATCAAAAAAGAAGACACCGAGAAAACGGTCTTGAACAACCACAACGCACCAAAAACATTAAGGTCTTACGAAACTTATTTTGATCTCTTCTTGAATAATCTTTCCTGGAAAAAAGTGGAAGAAGAAGATGCTTCTTCTAGTAAATAATAGGTGATCTAAAAAGGATTTTTTTACTTTAGCTGCTCAAAATGAATTCTTATGATTATCACAACAACGGAAACCGTGCCCAATCGAGAAATTTCGGAAGTACTCGACATCGCCAGAGGCAGTACCGTCAGAGCGCGAAATGTTGGTAGAGATATATTTGCTGGTCTGCGCAGTATAGTAGGCGGCGAAATAGATGAATATACCAAACTGCAATCGCAAGCCCGAGAACAAGCGATCTACCGCATGATTGATGATGCGAAAGCCCTTGGTGCGGATGCCGTCGTCAACGTTCGCTTTACCACTTCTATGGTCATGCAAGGGGCGTCGGAAATATTGGC
>JBCCRX010000238.1:0-10610 GCA_039201015.1 Bacteroidota bacterium
GCTACCATCTTGAGGGTCAGCTATAGCTGTACCGTAGTTCTTAAATTTTTATTTCTGTCCAAAGGACTACTTGAATTTTTTCGCAGAAAAAATTCTTGTTCTATACACATAGACTAAAAGCCCGCTTGCAATCGGGCAGGTGTCTGGGAGTGAACAAGCAAATAGATAAGCATGTCAGAAAATCTATCAAATAATATGGTATTGAAAAAGAAACTTGGCTAGAGCTGTTTTGCAGAGTAAAACTATTGATAGAATGAGTAATCATTGAAAAGATACACATTCCACCTACAAAAATAACTGCGCTGGGGCAATAAATGTTTGAAATGCTTGCGAAGTACGGTGGTGTCTTTTAAATACAAGTGCTCGTAAGATAACAATACGATGCACAAAAGAACATTCCTTATATTTGCCCCAACAAAAACTTAGAATATGCGAACGCTCACAATACTTACTATTTTGATGCTGCTCTTGGCGGCTTGCGAACCCATAACGGAAGAAAAGACGACGATGAATGCTTCTACCACTACACCAGAAAAAGCAGAATACGCCATTGTGATTCATGGTGGGGCAGGTACAATCCTGAAAAAGAATATGACCGACGAAAAAGAAGCAGCTTACAAAGAACGTATGAACGAAGCACTCGACATCGGAGAAAATATACTGAAATCGGGTGGAAGCAGTATGGATGCGGTGGTGGAAACTATTAAGCATTTAGAAGATAGTCCACTTTTCAATGCTGGGAAAGGAGCCGTATTCACAAATGCAGGTGTTAATGAATTGGATGCTTCGATCATGGACGGCAGCAATCTCAATGCAGGAGCAGTCGGTGGCATCAAAACGGTACGCAATCCGATTACAGCAGCGCGAGCAGTTCTGGAGCAATCCGAACACGTAATGCTGGTGGGCGCGGGAGCAGATGAATTTGCGGCAGCAGTGGGTTTGGAAATAGTGGACAATAAATATTTCTACACGGAACGCCGCTGGGATTCGCTGCAAAAAGTGAAAGAAAAAGAAGCCAATCAACAAGCCATGACCGAAGACGAAAAGCATGGTACGGTGGGTTGCGTGGCATTGGACAAAGCAGGAAATATCGTCGCGGGTACTTCTACGGGTGGCATGACCAATAAAAAGTACAACAGAATCGGTGATTCGCCTGTTATTGGTGCTGGTACTTATGCCAACAATAAGACTTGTGGCGTTTCCTCGACGGGGCACGGCGAGTTTTTCATTCGCTATGTAGTTGCCTACGATATTGCTGCTTTAATGGAATACAAAGGCATGAGTTTAGAAGCGGCGGCTGCGGAAGTGGTGAATAAAAAACTGGTGGAAGCAGAAGGAACGGGCGGTATCGTTGCTTTGGACAAAAATGGCAATATTGCAATGCCGTTTAATACAGAAGGGATGTACCGTGGCTATGCCAAGCCTGGCGAACGCGTAGTAAGAATTTATAAGGAATAGGATGTAAATAGAATTGAGCAAAAAATGACTAGAAATCAAGGCAATGAACTAGAAATTGCTATGAATCTGCTGCGGCAGGCGGCACAAAAGGAGCAACGGACAAAGCTGATTGTGTCGGTAGGGATGACGCTGGCTGGCATTGCATTGCTCGTTTTATTTTTTGAAAAAAATACGGCACTGTCCATTGTTGGTTTGCTTTTTTTATTTTTTGGTATTCAGTTTGGCTATCAATATTTTCGTTATCGAGAAGTGGACAAGATGCCGATCTTCAATGTGCTTAAATATCGTCCGAAAAGCATTGTTTGGGTCTATTCGGTGGTCACGGAAAGAATGCCCTTTGGCTTCAAGATCAATCAGAATGCCTTGATGTATTTCAAATTAATCAATGGTGATACGATGAGTATATCTGTGCCGAGTGAGCGCGCCGAAATGATTAGTGCTGGCTTGAATTACCTACTACCACAGGCGAGTTTTGGCTACACCGAAGACCGTGAACAGTGGTTCATGGCTGCTCCAGAAATGCTGCTGAGAGATGAAAATGATGTTTAAAGAGGTCAGAAGTCAGAGATCAAAATACAAGATTGCATGTTATCCAGTAATTTACCATTGCTGGATAAATTCTGCTAAAAAAATCAATTCTTAAAGAAAGAGCATTTCTGCATGAAGGACAAATTAAAGTATTTCTTCCTTAAGCCTTAAATCAGTACGATGAAATGATTGTAAAATCCAGTTACAAAGCTCCTTTTCCCTTCACCTATGGGCACATCAATACCGTTTTTCCTGCTTTGTTTCGACGCATTAAGACCTTTTCTTATGTTCGCAAACGCATGGAACTAGAAGACGGTGATTTCATGGATTTGGATTGGTCTAAAGTGGGTAGCGATAGATTGGTACTACTTTTGCATGGGCTAGAAGGCAGCAGCGATAGCAACTATATCAAAGGCATGATAAAGGCATTCAACCGTCATGCTTGGGACGGTGTAGCTCTAAACTTCAGGGGATGCAGCGGTGAACCCAATCGCCTACACACGGGCTATCACATGGGCGCAAGTGCAGATTTGAAAGCGGTTGTCAATTATATTCATTCTTTCAATCAGTACAAAGAATTGGTGCTGGTTGGTTTTAGTTTGGGCGGAAATGTACTCCTGAAATACTTAGGAGAAGAGCAAGAGCACCTACCTGCTTTTTTGAAAAAAGCAGTTGCCTTTTCCGTTCCTTGCGACATTCCGAGCGCAAATGTAGAAATAGATAAATGGCATAACCGCCTCTACCTCGCGCGTTTTTTGCGATCTTTGAATGAAAAGCTGAAAATAAAAAGTCGTTTGTTTCCTGATCGGGTACAATTGCCCAAAGGACGCTTACCTAGAAATTTTCAAGAGTTTGATGATTATTACACGGGACCTGTGCATGGCTTCAAAGATGCCCAAGACTATTGGATGAGCTGTAGCAGTAAGCGCTTTGTGTCAGGCATCAAAATACCAAGCTTGCTCGTTAATGCCAAAGACGATAGCTTCCTCAGCGAGGCTTGCTATCCTTACGAAATCGCGCAAAATCATCCCTTTTTCCATCTAGAGACGCCTCAAAATGGCGGACACGTCGGCTTCGTCGATTTTGAGGATTACAGGCAATACTGGTCAGAATTAAGGGCTTTGGATTTTGTGCAAAAGGGATATTTGAATGACTGATGCTGAGCATCTTCAAAAAATAATGTCCGATAAGCAGATAAACTTGAAAAAATGTTTAAAAGTCAACTTCTTACTCAGTAATCTACTTGCTCCAAAATAGCATCCAAATCGACATTTTTTTCAATCATTTCAATCGCTCTTTTTACCTTCCAAGGTGTAGCCCGATTGATTTTAACCTCAATGTTGCTATGTTTCAGTACGACGCCAAAGGTATCTAAAGACGTGCGAACGAGTGGTATTTGGTGCTTTTTGATGTAGTCCAAAGATTTGATTTCTAATTCTCCTTGTCCCGTCGCCACGATGCCAGAGATGGGCGATTCTTCTGTTCCCATGAGCTTCGTGACTTCTTGTATTTTCAGGAGTGCCGTATCGACCAAGCGAGAACTAACTACCAAGAGCAAGTCGCTAGAATTTTTGATACGCTCTACATCCATCACTGACCCCGCCAAAATGCCAGCGACTTCATTTTCTTTTAAGCGGTCACCATTGTAAATAGCAATGCCATTGATCGCACTACAAACCGTTTGCATCAAGGGATAGGCAAGGCTTTTATCATAAGGTAAAACACCTAGCAATGGAATGCCTTTTCTTCTCAGGTACTTCCCCACATAATCTGCTACTTTCTCTTTCTTTTCAGGAATCACTTTATTGACAATAACACCCAATAATGGAACGCCTTTTTGCTCAAATTTCGCCATACACATACTCAGCATATCTATCGTGCTGCCAATGCCACCTTCCACCACCATTACTACGCCCGCATTCACCATTTTAGCTACATCGGCATTCGATAATTCAACCACACTGCCTACGCCAGGATGCCCCGTGCCTTCGTAAATGACCAACTCACTTCTTTCCTCAATCAGTTGAGCAGCTTTCAGGACTTGCTCTGGATAGGTATATTTTTCGGGATGATCGATATAGGCAGAAGTCGCGCCTTTCCCTAAAATGACAGGGCTGTGTACATCTGCTTCTAAGTGAAAATCCATAACATCAGAGAACAATAAGGCGTCTTTATCTACCAAAATACTATTCAAATCTATAGACTGCTGACCAACGGGTTTGCAATAGCCTACTTTGATTCCTCTATGCTTAAGTGCAGTTACCAAGCCCAAAGTAGAGGTCGTTTTTCCAACGTGCTGCCGCGTGGCAGCGACGTAAATACTCTTTACACTCATAGCGTCCTATTCTAAGTCTGAGTTCAATAATAAATCAGCCTCACGCCTAAGGCGGACACAGTGAGGCAGACAAGTTTTACATTTTTTGGTATTCGGCTTTTAATTAAAAACAGATATTCTGTAGGCTGTATCTACTTAAGTAGTCGTGCAAATTTAATCGTGTTTTGAGAAACTAGATATGTCATATTTACTTTTACTAAATATCTGAATGTCAATGACTAGCAGGGGTTTTCAGACATGAAAATATGACATATCTTACTCTATCAATTTTGCATGACTACTTAATTGAAACCAAACAATGTAAACCTGTCCGCCCTCTGGCTGATCTAATTATTTCACGTTCCTACGTTCATTTGAATGGCAGTACTCAAATTCTTAGGGAGACGCAAATTAAATAGAAATCATTAAACACCAAATTGTGGGCGAGAAAGCACTATATTTTTTTTGGAGTTTTTAAGGGAGTATGGGGAAGTGATTATTTCGACTTTAGCCATTTGAACAACCAAAATCGAGAGAAGAGAGAACTCCCAGAAAAGATATAATGTTGGATATACTGATATAGATGGAGTTGAATAAACCTTACGTCTGTTTAAATGCGTTCGGACTGTTTACATTTAGGCGAGTTTAAAAGAAAACTTGCAACTTGTAGCTGCTTAGCCTCTTTAATCTAAATGCTATATAGACGATTGATACGAAACAATGAAGAATACTTTAAACATCATCGCTGCACTGCTGCTGTGTGCTTTTAGCTTCCAATTAGCAGCCCAAATTGACCACTGGGAAACAGTTGTTTTTGCAGAAGACAATTGGAATTATTTCGTTGGAACCAGCGCACCTGCTAGCAATTGGAATCAAAGCAATTTTGATGCTAGCATTTGGCAGGAAGGACAAGGTGGTTTTGGCTATGGCGATGAAGATGACAATAGCATCATTCCCAATACTTTATCCGTTTATTTAATCAAAAAATTCAAGCTTAATTCACTTACTAATATCGAAAAATTCTTACTGGATGCGGACTTTGACGATGGTTTTGTTGCCTATTTGAATGGGCAAGAATTGACGCGCTACAATATGGGAGTATTCGGAAGCGAAACAACTTTTAATCAAGGTGCGACCTCTAGTCATGAAGCCAGTTTGTATAGAGGCAGAAAACCAGAACGTAATGTCTTTGATAGAGAAGCAGTAGAAAGTCTTTTGCAAGTAGGTGAAAATACACTCGCGATTGAGGTGCATAATGTCAATAGTACTTCTTCGGATTTGAGTTCTAATTTTTACCTCAGTTTGGGCAAAACAGATACCGAACTGGAATATGCTAGTCCGCCCGAATGGTTCGTTGCTCCCGTAGCAATCAATTTCACAAATAGCAATTTACCCATTCTAATCATCGAAACGGAAGCCCAGCAGCCCATTCCAGATGAACCAAAAATTGTGGCAAACATGCGATTAATCGCCAATGAAAATGGGCGCAATAAGGTAGATGATGAAGCAAATGAATACAGTGGACAGATTGCCATAGAGCGCAGAGGTTCTAGTTCACAATCTTTTGATAAGAAAGGCTACGGCTTTGAAACACAAGAAGAAGACGGCAGCAATAACAATGTCCAATTGCTAGGTATGCCCAAAGAAAATGATTGGGTATTGCACGGACCTTATTCTGATAAGTCCTTGATGCGCAATGCTTTGGCGTATCAAATTGGGCGTGATTTAATGGAGTATGCACCGCGTGTGCGTTTTTGCGAATTGCTACTCAATGGAGATTACCAAGGTATTTATTTGCTGACGGAAAAAATAAAAAGAGATAACAACAGGGTTGATATCAATAATTTGAAAGCAGATGAAAATAGTGGTGATGATTTGACGGGCGGCTATTTACTAAAGATTGATAAATTTACGGGTAGTAATGTCGGTGGCTGGACATCGAACTATTCTTCTCGCGGTGATATTCCCTATCAAATCAATTTCCAGTATGATACACCCGAAGCGGATGAAATAACGCCCGAACAAAGCGAATACATCCAAAATTACGTAAGTGATTTTGAAGACGCGCTCAACTCAGATGAATTTGGGAATGCAGAAAATGGTTATCCGCAATACATCGATGCACAAAGCTTTATCCGATTTTGGATGGTTAATGAAATCGCCAAAAATGTGGATGGATTTCGGCTAAGTACCTACTTCTACAAGGATAAAAACAGCATTGATTCCAGACTAAAAATGGGACCAGTTTGGGATTTCAATTTGGGTTTCGGGAATGCAGATTACTGTACTTCGGGCAATCCAGAAGGCTGGATTTTCAGCCAGTTTAATCAAATTTGTCCTGAAGACGGCGCGCCGATTCCTTTTTGGTGGGAACGCTTGATGGAAGACCCCAATTTTCAATTGGCTTTGGTGGAAGATTGGCGCAGTTTACGACAAAATATATTAAGCAATGAAGCCATTTTATCCAAGGTAGATTCGATGCAGCAACTACTGGCTGAAGCTCAAGTTCGCAATTTCGCGCGCTGGGAAGTTCTGGGCAGCTATGTTTGGCCTAACTTTTTCGTTGCTGATACTTATGAAGAAGAAATCAGTTGGCTGAGAACTTGGCTCGTCGATCGGTTGACCTGGATGGATCAAAATATTGATCTGCTGCTCGCCGCAGAAGCGCAAGCAGAATTTCAGGAAACTCAAGCCTATCCAAATCCTTTTTACGATCGTATTTCTATTAGCATTGATATTACTTCAACCCCAAGAATGTATCAAGTTCAGTTGGTGGATGCGCTAGGAAAAATCGTTTTTGCGCAAGAGATTGAAGCAAGCGGCGGAAATATTGAATTTACATCTCCTCAGTTGGCGGCTCTGCCCACTGCCGTGTATTTTTATCAAGTTAAGGATAAAAATGTGCTTGTTGCTGAGGGAAAACTGTTAAAAGATTGAGTTATACTCCATTCAGGGTGAAAAAGTGCAAAAGTTGTTTCCAGCAATTTTGGTGATTTGTTTAACTGGTGATCTGGTGAGTAGTGTTCACCGTATCACCAGATTATCAAACCTGTCCGCCCCACTGTGTCCGCCTCAGGCGTGAGGCGCGATCACCAATCATTAAATGCACTTTTTTATCCCATACGCAGTATAGTTTGTACGCATTGAAATCTGCACCTTATCAATTCTTTAGACTTATTCTAAATAAATCTTATCTTTCCAACTTATCAATCCTTCTGTGGTTTTATAAATAAATTTGCGGTAAACAAACAATATATTGATAATGCGGTGGTTAACCAATTTTTTGACATCCTCTATCGGGAAAAAAATAGTGATGAGTTTGACGGGACTGTTCCTAATTTCTTTTCTCGTTGTTCATTTGGCAGGTAATCTCCAATTGCTGGTCAACGACCGAGGAGAGAGCTTTAATATCTATGCCAAATTTATGACCACCAATCCAGTCATCAAATTTATCTCTTATGGTCTGTATGCGGGCATTTTGCTTCATGCGGTTCAAGGCATCGTTCTATGGCTACAAAATCGAGCAGCAAGAGGCAAAAAACGATACGCTAGAAAAGTGACGAAAGCAGTAGGAACAAATTCTTTTGCGGCTAGCAATATGGCATGGTTGGGTATTTTGATCTTAATTTTCTTGATTATTCACATGGGCGATTTTTGGTTTGCGATGAAGTTCGGAAGCGTTGATAAGGTTGTATATGAAGGTTATGAAGAACCTGTCAAAGATTTATTTGCTAGGGTAGAAGTGACCTTTAGTAAACCTGTTTTTGTTGTTATTTATATCTTAGGGATGATTAGTCTAGCATTTCATTTGCTACATGGTTTTCAAAGTGCCTTTCAAACTTTAGGCTTGAATCACCCCAAATATACGCCGATTATTAAAGGTGTTGGAGCATTTATCGCTGTAATCGTACCTATTTTGTTCGCCATCATTCCTATTATGATGTTTTTGGGTTGGTATCCTTTGGATAGCTTTTTGCATTAAAATGAGCATCTTATGACAGCAAGATTTCCATTAGTAGAAAAACAAAAGCTCAGCTTCGATGAGTTTCTTTCTTTTGAGGCGCAAGCAGAAGAAAAGTATGAGTTTATCGACGGTAAAATAAAGGACATGGCAGAAGCTAGCACCGACCACAATGATATTGCGATCAACATCTACGCTTACCTAGATAATCACTTCTTCGAAAATGAAGATCAATATAAAGTGACCAATAACTACACAATGATCTACATTGAAGATTACAATAAAGGGCGTTATCCTGATGCCAGCGTAGTAGAAAGAGATTATGAGTACTACGATGACAAAAAAAAGTGATTACTAATCCGCTTTTGATTTTTGAAGTATTGTCGCCTAGTACAGAAGAAGTAGATGAAATTTCAAAATTTGACGAATACCAAACATTGAACTCTTTTAAAGAGTATATCTTGATTCATAAAGACAAAGCATACGTCAAGACCTATTTCAGAGAGGAAGAAGACCTGTGGCGCATCAATATTATAGAAGACTTAGATGCAGAAGTTTATTTCAGATCAATTGATTTGAAAATGTCGATGAAGCGGATTTATCGGAAGATTGAATTGGATAAACAATGACAGCAAGACTAAAAGTCAATATCAATCAAATTGATGCTTCTTTCATTCAGCGATTGAAAGAGCAATTTGGTGATTCGACGCTAGAGATTAGCATTGCTCCCGCTGCTAGTGTTGAGCCAATGACCGAAGATCAATTCTGGGGTATCATTGACTTACTCAATTGGGAAGAAGCTCAAAACGAAGCTATTTTAAAGGATGCCCTAAATTATTTAGTCACTTTGCCAATAGCTGCTATTTACCGCTTTCAAGATATGCTCTGTGAAAAGTTGTATCAACTAGACGGACAAAGGTTCGCGGAACAAATTGGTTACGGTGATACAGATGAATATTTTTCTGTGGATGAATTTTTATATGCAAGAGCTTGCGTGCTAGCAAACGGAAAAGCGACTTATGAAGCAGTTCTATCGGGAGAAATGGAGTTCCCCAGAGATTTAACTTTTGAACCACTGTTGTTTCTAGCAAGCAACGCTTACGAAGAGAAAACGAATAAGGAGTTTATTCATGTCCCAACGAAGAGCTACGAAACTTTTTCAAATGAAGCGGCTTGGAGTCCAAATTGATCTAACAGTGGCTGAGAAAAAAAAATTCAAAGGGCACGGAAATAGGAACGACAATACAGAGCCACATCATCTTTATGAAATTATTGATAGTGTAGATGGTGACACGTTCAAATATGGTATTAGTGCCGAGCCAATCGAGAAAGATGGCTATTCAAAACGAATGAGAAAACAGGTGACGCTTGGGAATTTATTTGTTGGCTGGATAAGATTTTTCGCGCGTATATTGGTTAAAAATATTTCGGGTCGGAAAGAAGCAAAGCAATTAGAAAAAGAACACATTGATAAATACGAAAAAGAGCGGGGTAGAAAACCGAGAGGTAATCAAGAATAGATCATGCAACAAAAAGTATCATTTGCAAACGTCAGTTTCAAGCAGCTTAATGCTATTGTGCCGATTAAGCAAGTGATAGATGAACGCAAATTTGAAGACAAGAATTTAAACCTTCTTTTTTCAACAGTTTGCCCGATGACCAGTTGCTGGCGGAACTTATGGTTGCCATAGCCCAAAATAGAACAAAAGAAGCAAAAGGCGCATATATCCAAGGACGATATTGGAATTTGGCCATTTTAGAAAAAGACGAATCAAACAATTACTTATACAGCTTATCCCAAAGTTTCGATGCCATTCAATTAGGAGCGCTAAAAGCAATTTATATCAATTTACAGGCGGTAAAGCATAGTTTGCCAGACACCTAATTTCTTATGAAAATTAAATAAACATTCTAACCATGAAAAAACTGATAATACTGATTCCAATACTCTTTTGTGTGTCCTTCACCCAAGCACAAACTAATTCAGGAGAAAGCATTTACAGAGTAGTAGAAGAAATGCCTCGTTTTCCTGGCTGCGAAGATATAGAGGATGAAATAGAGCGAAGGTCTTGTTCAGAAAACGAACTGCTTAATTTTATCTATGAAAATGTTAGCTATCCTGCTATCGCTAGAGAAAACGGAATAGAAGGAATTTGCGTAGTACAGTTCACTATTGAGAAAAATGGTTCAATTTCTGATATCAAACTCGTTAGAGATATTGGTGGTGGCTGTGGAGAAGAAAGCGTGAGAGTTATACAAGAGATGATCGAACAAGATGTATTTTGGATTCCTGGGAGACAAAACGGCGAAAATGTTAGAGTAAGATTCACTTTTCCCATCAAATATAAA
>JBCCRX010000239.1:0-10600 GCA_039201015.1 Bacteroidota bacterium
AGAATTGTTCATCATGTAATGTTCATCCGAAATACAATTTCCAGTCGTATTGAATTCTTTCTTCATCCTAATGTAGCTTTGACTTGGATCAGCTTTTTGGGGTAAAAAAAAATGGCTCTGTATTTTTAATCTATTTATCAGTGATTCCAAAAGGAAGATAGCTGAAATTACAACAGTAAGATTCCAAGCAAGTTTAGGGCAGATTTAATCGCTCATAAAGCCTTCAAAAACTGTTCCAATTCTTGCGCTCTGGATAGCCCCAATTTCTTCCGAATCCGATAGCGAGTCGATCGAATAGAAGCAGAAGTGACGCCTTTCAGTTCCATAATTTCTTTATTCGATTTATTGAGGCGAATCAATTTACAGATTTCACGCTCGCCCTTGGTAAGTATAGGAAATTGCGCAATCAATTGGGCTTCAAAAGAACTATGAAATTGATCCCTGCTCGTTTCATAAAAAAGATTTTGCTCTTCTTGGGTCAATTGCAAATTCATGCCCAATGCTAGCGAATTCAATGCTTTGACGATGCGTTGGTCTTTACTTATTTTTTGCAGTTCTTCTATCGTATGCAGCAATTTTCTTTTTTGCTCTGTGCGGTATTGATTTTCAGAGACGATACGCTCTGCCTCTTTTTCGGTACTGCGTAGTCTTTCTTGCAATAAGTCTGCTTCCAGTTGCTGCTTTTCCAGTTCCAATGTAGTAAACCTTCTTTGACTTCTCAAAAGATACCAAATCGTACCAGCCGTTAGAAAAAGTAGGATTGTAGTGATGAGATAAAAGTTCTTCTGGTTGCGTTCTGACTTAGCACTTAATACTAATTTTTCTTGTTCAGCGGCATTCTTCAAACTATCGACCAACTGCTGCTGCTCGTATTCAAAGGCAACTTTTTGAGCCGTAAATTTTTCAACTTGCTCTAAATTCTGCACAGTGTCACGTATCTTCCTATATTTTCTATAATCACTCAGTGCTGCTCTATAGTCTTTTTGTTTACGTAGCATACTACTGCGTAGCAACAAATGCTTGTAAAGGTCTTTACGATAATGTTCTTTCTGATCTATTTCAATGGATTTGCTGATGTACTCAATAACAAGCGAATAATTGTCAAGTTTCTGGTAAGCTCTCGCAATGTTATGGTATCGGGTCGTCAGAGAATAGCTATTTTCATTGGCTTTCAAATAGGGAATATTCAATAAATTTATTTCAATGGCTTTTTGATAATTTTTCTTGAAGTGTTCCAGAGCAGCACGATTCCCATTTACCTTGACTAACATCTCACGATCTACTCTTGCTCTAGCAATTTCATAAGCTCGATCATAGTAATAAGCCGCAGAATCCAGTTGCTTCATTTTCCGACATACCACACCTATCTGCATATAGCTAATCGGTAACTCAGAGCTATCTTGAATGGCTTCTCGCAACAGTAAGCCTTTCCGAAGATATTGTTTGGCTTGCTCGAAATCCTCTGTGTATCGAAAAAGCGCACCAATATTGTGATAATCCGCAGCAATGAATCGCTGATCATTTAATCTAAGATGAATGTCCAATGCTTTTTGATGCAGAGCCAGTGCTTTCGAATATTGAGCTTTCAGGCGTGCCATGACCGCAAAACCAACGTAGGTCTGCGCGAGTAAAGTATCATTTTCAATTTTCTCGGCAGCTCTTTGCGCGGTGGTATAAAAAGAAGCTGTTTTTTCCACATCGCTGTAGATATAATAATTCCCTGAATCTATCTGATTTTGAATCGCAATAGCATCTAGCATTTCCTGCCCTTTCATCGCGAAAAAAGAGGTTATACATGTCACAAAAAAGAATATCAATTTCATAAAAATATGGGTGAATTTACTACATGCAACAAAAATACAAAGTGCGACTTTTTGCAACGTTTTTTTCACTTATTCTTTCTTCAAATACAAGAAATTTACATCATAAGTAAAACAGGAAAATGTATAGATTATAGTTTTCAGAGTCCAATCATTATAGACTTTTTATAGGTGAATAGCCAGACACAATTGATATACATCTATCTTTATAAAGGTCTGATTATAAATATCTTGCGCCTGATTTCTGACTTCTTAAATCTGTCCTCTGACTTATTTAGATTTACTGAGTTTTCGAAATTTAGCAAGTCTTCTGTGATATAGAAAAGCGTATCAAAAAAGTCACCTCCCAAGCGATTCAACACATTACCTATTCTAAAATTGAAATTTATTAACAAATAAAATTACATTATGTTATATTTTAAACAGCTGCATAACAATGCAAAGACGTTGTTTTTGGTGCTATTCCTTTGTCCACACTTCTTTACGCACGCCCAAGTCGGTATCAACCCCGACGGCAGCGAACCCGATGCTTCCGCCATGCTCGATGTGAAAAGCACCGACAAAGGAATGCTCGTGCCACGAATGGACAGCATGGCTCGAAACGTGATTTCAAATCCTGCAACAGGCTTATTGGTCTATGATACGGATACGGAGAGTTTTTGGTACTACGATGAACAATGGAACGAAATCGCGCAGCGAATTGTGACGGATGGTTTATCATTGGGAACAGAATGTAGTCCTCGACCAGAGATACTCACTGCTTCTATTTTTGATAATCCGCTTCCTGCACCTGCGAATGTACTTTTTCTATCTATTGCAAATCAAGTATTTACGCATTCGGGAAGCGAAGGTTTTTTATATTCCGTTGAAGCTTTCATAGGTGGTGCATCTGGTCCCATTGGTAGAGTATCTGCTCCACAACCACTAGAAAATGGTACACTGAGAATCATCGCAGGCAATGATCCAAGTGGAACAGTCATTCATACACAAACGGTCTCCCTGCTAGACGTAGATGCTTGGAATGAAGTAATCATTGATGCTTTTGTGCCTTTGGTACAAGGCAATGACTACATTATTCAGTTTGAAGAAGTAGGCAGTCAATTTTCATGGCAGAAAAATACTGATAATGATGACTTCTATTATCGAGCGTACGCCTATGATTGTTTAGATCCATTTATTATAGAACCAACCACCGACCGACAGACCGTTTCATTGAGTAATATTGATACTATTCGATTTAGCAATGGAATAATCTTCAACGGAATACCTACTATTCTTGCAGATTCGGATGAGGATACAAAAATCGAAGTAGAAAAAAGCCCAGATCAAGACGTTATTCGGTTTTCGCAAGCTGACATTGGCGAGTTTATAACCATCGAAAATGGACACATTGGCTATGATTTTGGACTTGGAAATATATATTTTGGGCGAAATGCAGGTCAGTTTCATCAGACTGCCAATGATCTAGATGGTAATGTAGGCATCGGTATTCAAGCATTGAACGGTAATACCAGTGGCTCTTTCAACACGGCTATTGGAAGCTATGCTTTAAGCGATTTAGATACAGGAGATAACAATGTAGTAGTTGGTAGAATGCCAAATACCGCAAATATCAATAGTGGTGATATTTCAAAAATGAATAACTCCGTTCTTTTAGGTGCTCAAATAAGAGGTATAAATCGGAACAAAACCTATAACAACATCGTCGCCATAGGTGCAAATACATTCATTGCACAGGATAGCTCTGTCGTACTCGGCAATGCAGCAGATGTAGGGATCGGTACCAATACACCCGATGAAAAGCTTCACGTCATTGGTAAAATCAAAATGGAAGATGGCAATGCACAAGCGGGCTATGTATTGACGAGTGACGCAGATGGGGTAGGTACTTGGCAGGTAAATGTCACAGATACCGATGACCAAACGCTCGCTTTCGATGGCGAAAATTTGAGTATTGTGGATGGTAATTCGGTAGATATTTCTAGTGTCAATAGCATTCAAAGTATCCTTGAAGACGCAGATGGCGATACCAAAATACAAGTGGAAGAAAGTGCAGATGAGGATGTCATTCGCTTTGATTTAGCAAATACAGAAATACTAAGGCTTTCAAAAAACAGCAATGGCATAACCTTAGTAGAATTACCTTCGAGTGGTGCTAATTCGACTTTGTATGGTCAGGATGCTGGAGTCAATATCAGCACGGGACAGAGCAATACTTTTATAGGTAAAACCGCAGGTAAGAATACGACAATAGGTCAAAATAATACATTTGTAGGTAGATCAGCAGGTACTAATAATCAAACGGGTTTGGATAATACGTTTATAGGTAGATCAGCAGGTTTTAATAATCAAACAGGTTCGGATAATGTAGCTATTGGCTCAGGAGCATTGCTGTTTAGTAAAGATTCAACAACCCGAAATGTAGCCATTGGGAAAGAGGCAGGCTTTAATATGAAAGGTGATGGCAATGTATTTCTAGGTGACAGAGCGGGTAGAGGAAGGAATGGTGACAACCGTTTGTTCATAGAAAATTCAGATAGTGCTAATCCGCTTATTTATGGCGAATTTGACAACGACCTCGTCCGCATCAATGGCGATTTGGAAGTAACAGGGAATTTCCCCAACACCGACGACCAAACGCTCTCTTTCGATGGTGCAAATTTGAGTATCGCAGATGGTAATTCAGTAGATATTTCTAGCGTAGATACGGATACCGACGATCAAACGCTCTCTTTCGATGGTGTAAATTTGAGTATCGTAGATGGTAATTCAGTAGATATTTCTGGTGTAGATACGGATACCGACGATCAAACGCTCTCTTTCGATGGTGTAAATTTAAGCATCGCGGATGGTAATTCAGTGGATATTTCTAGCATTAATAGTACACAAAGTCTTATTGAAGCAGCCAACGGTTCGACCAAAATACAAGTAGAAGAGAGTACGTCTGAAAATATTATTCGATTTGATCTAGCAGGGACAGAACTGCTAGTAATGGAAAAAAGAGGTAACCATTTGTTGATTGGGAATCCAAAGCCTCCAGTTGTTTCGTTATTCTTTGGCAAAGATGCAGGACGTAGTATATTATCGACAGGTCTTAACAATACCTTTATAGGAAATAGTGCAGGAAAAGCAACAACTTCAGGTTCTTCTAATACTTTCTTGGGACTTGATGCGGGATTAGGTAACTCTACAGGAAATAGCAATGTTTTTTTAGGCATAGGGGCTGGTCTTAGTAATAATACGGGTAATAGCAATTTGTATGTTGGTACTTTTGCAGGACAATTCAATAACGGTAGCAATAATGTTTTCATAGGCAATAATGCTGGTAGTGCACAAACAAACGATAACAACAAACTCTTCATTGACAATTCTGATACATCTGCCCCATTGATATATGGCGAATTTGATAATAATTTAGTGCGCATCAATGGCGATCTGGAAGTGACTGGTTCGAGTAATCTTGTTCCCGTCGGCACCATCATCATGTGGATCGGCGATGAAAATGAGACGGTTCCTGATGGCTGGTTGATTTGCGACAATCGCCTCTACAACACAACCACCTATCCTGATCTATTTGCCCTTTTAGGCTCAGACAGAACACCCAACTTCCTCGGACGCTTCCCCGTAGGCGCACCAAGAGATGGAATCAATGGCGCAACAGGCATCTCTGTAGGTGGCAAAGGCGGTGAAGAGGATAAAACACTTATAGATAGGAATCTTCCACCACACTCCCATGATATTAAATTCCGTGAAGGAGAGGAAGGTGGCAATGGTAATGATTATTCAGATATTGGTGGTGGCGATCAAGTAACAGGTTCAACAGAATCCCAAGGCGAAGCACTCCCCTTCAAAATCATGCCGCCCTTTCTTGGTGTGCAGTTTTTGATAAAAGCAGAGTAAAAGGAATAATGAATCACGCCTGAGGCGTGATTCGTAATTCCTTATTAGTCGTGTACGAAGTTTTTAATAAAAAAAACTAAAGCTGAATAAAGCTCCTGAAATCTCTCAACAAGTATGCCTGACAAATTTGTGTTTTCGTCCGAAGAAAAAAACTTGAACATACTTGTTGAATGATTTTTAAGCTCTATTCAGCATTGCCATGAGCTAAATGTTAAAAATTTCAAGACTTCGTACATGCCTAATTCCTTATTCGGTAACTTGTCCGCTGAGGCGTGGTTCGATACTCACTGCAAATGATTTGTAATCATCTATCTCGCATCTTTTACCCCCAACACAATAAAGCTGCTCAAATTTCCTGACCTTTATAGTGAGTACACTGTAAACTAAGTTTGTTTTAATTTTGAGAAGCGAGAAATTCCTTAGAATTTCGAGCTTCAAAAACCCTATCTGCCGCCGTCTTCGACGGCGGCGAACAAGGGGTGAGGGAGAAAAAAGGGTTTTTGTAAAACCCGTTTTTGTCCCTCAAACTCCCCTATCTAAAATGCAAAGAAACTTTTGTTACAGTGTAGTGAGTTATAGCTTGCAAAAGCTAACACCAAAATCTATCGATCTAAATACATCTTATGATGCACCCAATACTCATCACTTGTTTGTTGCTTTGTTGTGTACAACTTTCGTCTTTACATGCACAGACGTTGAGCAGCTATCAACGGGATTTCAAAAATGATGGCTTTAATTAGACAAATCTTGATCGAAAGTAACAAAATCATGGATTTCACTTTTGAAAGTCATATCAAGAAATTTTTGAGTAGGAATAAGTTTAATCGTATATCCAAACTTTGACTTGCAATCTTGTGAAGATGGAAGTCATATCAGCAAGTGATCTTGGACATTTCAATGCTCAATCTCTATCATTTCTCCTACAATGGCAAGACCACTAGAAGTACCAATTCGATCTGCGCCTGCTTCGATCAGTTGCCGAGTGAATGCTGCGGTTCGGATACCTGCCGAGGCTTTAATTTTAATGTCATCTACTAAAGCAGTTCTCAGAAATTCAATGGTTTTCACATTAGCACTTCCGCCATTAAAGCCAGTTGCATTTTTCACGAAATCAATGCCGATGTCATTGCAAATCGCGCACACTTGTCCCATTTCTTCTTCCGTCAATAGAGCAGTTTCTATTATCAATTTCAGTACTTTTCTCTTTATATTGACTGCCGTATAAATACTATTGATTTCATTTTTGACGTGCTTCCAATCTGCGCTTTTCACAGCAGCGATGTTGATCACAGCATCTATCTCATCTGCTCCTTTTTGGATCGCTCGCTTAATTTCTTCCACTTTGGCAGGTACAGCCGCATAACCCATTGGAAATCCAATGACGGTAGCAATTTTCACAGGTGTTTTTTCAAGCAATTTACTCGCCTGCTCAACGTAATAAGGCGGAATACATACGGCATAAAAATGATGTGTATTTGCCTCTTTGCACAAAGTATGAATTTCTTGGAGTTTGGTGTCTGCTTTGAGTAAAGTATGATCTATAAAAGATGCGATTTGCATAGAAGTGGGAATGATTATAATTTGTTGAATTATTATTACGGATAGGCTTGCAAAAGGTTTAAGGAATAAATGAAATCGCTCAAAAGAAGCGCAATTGTTGGAATATTGAGCAAAGTCTGAATAAGAATTAGGAAGCTGTAGGCTTTTTTCCTAATTTAGTGCAATATTTTTGTCTTTTTGGAAAGCACTTGAGACAAGGCTTCCTTTTTTGGGCGATACAGTGCCGAAAAAACGCGAAAAAAGTAACTAACCTACACCTCTTTTATTCTTCCAGAATCACCAACAAACAGTTTTATGGATGTAAGGTTCTTTTCCAAGGTTTCAAAGGCAAAACTAGAGATAATATTTGAACGCATAATTAGAATTAGACGAAACTACTAGACAGCAATGAAGACTAAATTAGTACTTTGGGGTAAAGATGCAGAAGAAAAACGCGTATTGACGGCTATCGAATTGAAAGCTGAGACGAATACCGTAGGCACTTATATTTTTCCGGAAGAAGTTGCCACCGATGATTTTGCAAATGAAATGATGCAAAAGTGGAGAGACGGCAAAGAAGTGAATATTCCAGAAAATCATATTTATAGCGAACAGCCCTTGTCGGTCACAGAAGGAATTACACCAGAAGGGCTTCAACTAGAGCGACAAGACTTATTAATGCGCGCACAAACGGAGTGGCATTTTGTGGTACTTTCTTCAAAGCTGCACGACGTTTATCAATCAGAATTGAGTGATTTAAGTGATAAAATTCAGCAACTTAAAAAGTACGACGGCAAGGTTTGGGGAGAACTCAAAACTTTCTGGAATAAGGTGCGTGAGCAAATCAAAGACCAAAATCTTTTTCGGGAACACGCAGATAAGCTCCAAAAAAATACCAACGAATTATTTGACCAAATGAAAGCCCTACGCGCCAAAATGGAAGAAGGTTTTCAAGCCAAATCGAAAGAACTTTCCGAACAATTTAATGGACAACTGGAAGAAATCGAAAAGCGAATTGGGGAAGGTTCAAGACTGTCTTCTGTATTTGAAGATTTGAAAGCATTGCAGCGCAAGTTCCGAGAAGGAAAATTCACGCGAGATGATCGGTCAAAAGTTTGGAAACGCTTAGATGATGCTTTCAAAGCGGTGAAAGAAAAGCGTTTCGGTCCACAAAAAGAAAGCGATAATTCTGCCAGTGGTCGTCTCAATCGTCGTTTGGACGGCTTGTTAGGGGCAATGGGACGCATGGAAAAATCAATCAAACGCGACAAAGACGATTTGGCATTTCAGGAGCGGAAAATTGCAACGACTGACGGACAGTTGGAAGCACAAATTCGGCAAGCGAAGGTCAAAATGATCGAAGAACGCATTCGTTCTAAGCAAGAGCGATTTGACGATATGATAAAAACCAAAGCACAAATTGAGCGACAAATTGAAAAGCAAAAAGAACGCGATGCCAAACGCGCAGAACGCGAAAAAATAGAGCAAGCCAAAAAAGCAGCAGAAGCAAAGATTGATGAACAGATCGCTACTGCGGCAGCGGCGATGGAAGAAAAGTCAGAAGAATTGGAGAAGGCTGCTGAGGCAATCAAAGAAAAGAAAAGTAAGCACCCCAGCGAGCCACGAGAAGAAAGTTTGCTCTCTGCGGTGGGAGAAGTGGTTTCCGAAACACTGGAAGACGCTGGCGATACCTTGAAAGCCGTTGCGAGTGTAGTGGGAGCGAAAGCCATGGAAAAAATAGAAGAATTGAAAAATGCGGGCAAGGAAACCATGGCAGAAGCAAAAGAAAAGGGAGCGGCGGCGATGGAAAGCGCGACAAAAATGAAAGATGCCGCAATGAAAAAGGCAAAAGAAGCGAAAGGGGAGGCTGCTGAAAAAATAGCAGATGCGAGCGAGAAAGCGGCGCAAGCAAAGGATGCGGTGGTAGAAAAAGCGCAAGAAGCAAAAGCAGCAGCTACTGAAAAAGTAGAATCGGTAGTAGAAAATGTGACAAAGGAAAAGGATGATTTAGTGGCGAAAGCAGCCGATGCAGCTTCGGCGGCAAAAATAGCAGCCGCCAAAGAAGTAAAATCTACGACAGAGAAAGTCATAGAAAAAGCAGATGACACTCAAGAAACGATTGCAGACGCTACCCTCGCGGCAGAAGAAAGCGCAGCGGAAGCCTTAGAGTCAGCGGGCGTGAAAGTAGCCGAAGCAACGGAAAAAATAGCAGAAAAAGCAAAAGAAATCAAAGCCGAAGCAGCGGAAATTGTAGAGGAGACAAAGAAAGCAACAGAAGAAGATAAAATTGCATAGGGTATCTTCTGCGTCTTATGCACGAGGCGGATAGCTTTGAGGAGTGCGTTTGGTGTTTGCTTGGAAAGATTCCATGATTCGTCACAGACGAAATGAATAGCACGTTTGATTTGAAGATAAATATAAGATTTCATAAGCAATGCTGACTAAATAAAATCATCTATACTGCATGTGGGATAAAAAAGTGCATTCAATTTTTGGTGATTTAATGATATGATTCGGTGAAAGCTGCATCATCACATAAACAAACCACCAAAATGTTCTAAAACGAGAACCGCACTTTTTTATCCTGAGTGAAGTATAGAACCTGAAATTAGCGAAACCTAAGTTACATTGAATTGGATTGCTGAACGGTCAAAACAGAGCAAAATTATTTTTCATATTTCTCTTGCCATTCCTTCACGATCTCAGGTAGTTCTTCTCCATTTGCCACAAACAGAAGCGATGCAGAATTCATACAGTATCGCAGTCCCGTTGGTGCTGGACCGTCGTTGAAAACATGACCAAGGTGCGAGCCACTTCCGCTATCTACCACTTCCGTACGAACCATGCCGTAGCTTCTGTCCGCTAGTTCTTTGACCGCATCTTCGTCAATTGGCTTATAAAAACTGGGCCATCCAGTACCTGATTTAAACTTATGCTCAGAACTGAACAAAGGCTGACCAGTAGCCGCTGAGTAGTAAATTCCTTCTTTTTTATTGTCCCAATATTTTCCAGTAAATGCCCGCTCTGTACCTTGCTGGCGTAGTATGCGAAATTCTTCATCCGAAAGCATTTCCCGCCATTCTGTTTCTGTCTTTTGAATCGGATAAGAGGAATGGTCTTCTTTCAAATTGGACTTTGTTTGGCAAGATCCAGTTATGAATGCTAAGCAAAGCATTAAAAAAAGCGATATTTTCATCATTTTTATTTTGATCTGTATCAAATTAGAATATTTCTGATTGTAACGCTTTGCGGTGAAAAAAAAAGTCTCTAAAAATCAGTAAGTTGAGGTGTTTTCCGCGCCTTCGGCGCGAAAATCCTTTTGGAGGGAGAGAGGAATCGGC
>JBCCRX010000240.1:0-10584 GCA_039201015.1 Bacteroidota bacterium
TATTCCTCAGTAAATTCAGTGCTTTGCAGATATTTTGGACGATTCACTAAGATTTGCTATCTTTCTGTTATAGGATAATCTTCAACCCACCCAAATCATGTTGAGCCTGAATACAATTATCTAGGTTGGCTGCTCAAATCATTGCGAGAGCATACGGCGATTGTAGATAATTGCAATAAGGAAGTGACGATTCATCAGCGGCACAGCTACGATCATATTGGAAGATTGCTTCAAACCTATCATCAAATCAATGAAGAAGAGGAGGTATTGATTTGTGAGAAAAGCTATAATGAACGGGATGAATTGGCGCAAAAACGATTGGGCGTTACAGCTTTAATCGAAAGCAGTAGTGCGCTACAAACAGTTGATTATGAGTACAATATCCGCAAATGGCTTACCAAAATAAATGACTTGAGCGACACGGACGATTTATTCGCTATGGAGCTAAAATACACCGAAAACATTGCTGGCAATTTCAATAACGACATCAATTACAATGGCAATATTACGGCAGTAGAATGGAAGTTTCAAAGTGATGCGAATAGCAAGATTTACAGCTACGAATACGATGATTTGAACCGACTGACGACGGCAGTTTATGGCGAACATGATGGCACAAGTTTCTTGAATAAGAATCGCTATAACAGTGGCTATTCGTACGATGAAAATGGGAATATTCTCACATTAGAGCGCAAAGGATTAATTCAAAACAATGTATTTGCGACCATTGATAATATGACTTATAGCTACACGGATGACGGTCGTTTGCAGCAAATTGAGGAGACGAGCCAAAAGGCAAGAGGCTTTAAAACAGCGGCGAGTAATGGCATTGCGCAGTATGCTTATGATGCGAATGGGAATATGATTCAGGATGAGCATAAGGAGATTTTGGTCAATTATAATTACTTGAGTTTACCAACGAATGTAGAAAAAGTGGACGAAGGCGATATTTTGTGGAGCTACGATGCGACGGGAAAGAAACTCAGCAAGCAAGTCACAAAAGACAGCCTTTTAATTATCGGCAATCCCATTCCTGATGATGAATATAATGCTAACTTGATTACTTCTACTGGATCAGTGGCTGCTGGTAGTGATGTCTCTTTTATCGCTGCTGATTCTATTGTTTTGAAAGCTGGTTTTTCTGCGAAGCATGATTTTTTGGCGAAGATCAATCTAAATACAGCTAAAGTGAGGCATTATTGTAATGGAATTGAGTATTTTGAGCGGAAAATGGAGGCGATTTATCATGAGGCTAGGAGGGTGTTTTTTGAAGATAATTTACCTGTTTATGAGTACACTTTGTCTGACCACTTGGGCAATACTAGAGTTGTCTTTTCTGATGATGGAACGGGTGATGCGCAGGAGCTTCAGAAGAATGATTATTATGCTTTTGGGCTTCCTTTTGAGAGCCAACAGAATGCTTACGGCTATACTTTTGGGCATAAGGAGGAGCAGAATGAGTTGGGTTTGGAGTGGTTGGATTTTGGGGCGCGGTGTTTGGCGAGGGATATTGGGCGGTGGATGAGTATTGATCTTTTAGCTGAAGACTTTTATAGTATGAGTTCTTATAATTTCGTAAATAATAATCCTACACGATTTATTGATCCAACAGGATTGGAGCCAGAAGATTTAATATTAAAAGGAGAACAATCCGCAATTGACAAATTTATTTCTCAGGTAAACGAAGGATTAGGGGAATATGCTTCAATTAGTATTGATGAAGATGGAAAGGTATCTCTTTCTTACAATGAGAATGCAGAAAATGCCACTCAAGAACAAAAAGAATTAGCAAACATATTAGATAACGCGATTGACCCTACTAATAGTGGTGTAACCATTAATCTGGTTGAAAATTCAGAAGAAGTTTTTGTTGGCTCATATTCAACGGAAGCTATTGATGTAGATGATACAGCAGTATTTGGTTCTGATGGAGAGTTTGCTACTTCACAAGGGTTTATAGCACATGAAGTGGCAGAGCAAACAGAAAAACAATGTGTGTACTGCTTAGGGGGACAAGAAACTATGAGAGGTTATGAAGATTCACATTATAACATAGCTATTCCAGCAGAAAATGCGACAAATGGTTCTACTAGATTGGGTAGATGGTCAGGTTCTACTAGTAAAAGCACTTCGAAGATGATAAACGGAAAAAGAGTTAACGTTCAAAACGGAACTTTCGGAGTTCTTTACAAAAAAAATGGAAAAACAGGACTTGTAGCTATGTATGTCAAAAATAATAATATAACTGGAGTAGATCAAGTCTATGGAAAAAAGAAAAAATAATGAAAAAAATATTTTTATCTGCAATTATGACCTTAATAGTGCTCAATTTTACTACATGTAAAATGAAAAATAAAAACTTGGAAAAGCAGCATAATATTTGTTCAAGTATTTCAATAGTAGAAAAATATCATAAAGGAATCAATGTAGATTCAAATGCTTTAGAAAATGCAATCTTACAGATTGAAGAAGCTACGGGTATTTTAAGTGAATTTGATGGAAGTCCCTTTGCAATAAAATCTCCTTCAAAAGCTACTCTTTCTAAATGGAGAGAGTGGTTAATCAAAAAAGAAATAATTTGTAAGAATAGATCAAAGCAATGATATGATTTTTATAATTTTTTTAACATTTTTGTCATGGGCAGTTATTAGAAACATGGCGAATACATCAGGAATATTTAGTAAATATAATTTATACGATAAAGAATGGCAAAGATGGAGAATGGGTGTTTCGCTTCGACAAGTCAAGCAAAAATTGATCGAAGTGGATGACCCGATTGTTGAAGAAAAACTAAAACGAAGCATATTTTTAATTAATCTATCCAGAGTTGCTTTTGCTGCTTTTGTAATTGCTTTTATCATAGCAATAATAACCTAGAGTACGTTATTTATATTATCTGACCATTTGGGCAATACTAGAGTGGTATTTTCTGATGATGGGACTGGTGACGCACAGGAGGTTCAGAAGAATGATTATTATGCTTTTGGGCTGGCGTTTGAGACGCAGGAGAACAAATATGGCTATACTTTTGGACATAAGGAAGAGCAGGGTGAGCTAGGGTTAGAGTGGTTGGATTTTGGGGCGCGTTGTTTGGCTAGGGATATGGGGCGGTGGTTAGGCGTTGATATTCTATCTGAAAATATGTTTCAATACACTGTTTTCGGCTATGCGTTTAATAATCCTATTAGATTTAGCGATCCAACAGGAATGTCTCCAGATGATGAAGTAGAAGAAGATGAAAATAAATTTGATTCGAATACCCCTTCAATAGAAACTTGGGTAGTCAACAAAGAGACGAATGAGACGATTTGGATTGATGACGGACATTATTTTGACTTTTACGTTGATGATAAAGACTTTAAGGAAATAAAAGAAGCTAATAGTCTAAGCCCTTTGAATGTAGGTTGGAGAATTTATAATAATTGGGCTAAAGAAGCAACAGCAACACTAACAGAAGAAGGTTTGACTAAAGCAGCGGAAATTTACGCAGAGCAGTTAGAAAGAATTGGACCAATGCTTCTTGAAGCTTATCTACTCAGTAGATTGAAATTTCCCAAGTGGATAAATGTACCTAAAAAAGTTAAGAAGGTACTTACTCATGTGAGAAAAAATAATGGATCACCTATGGCAGGCTACAAGGGTGGAAAAACCTTTAAAAACGATGGTAGGGGAAATGGACAGGTATTGCCTAAGAAAGATCAAAAGGGAAAAAATATAACCTACAAAGAGTATGATGTAAATCCTAACCCTACAAAAGCAGAACGAACAAACGGTAGAAATAGAGGCACTGAAAGATTAGTTGTTGGTAGTGACGGAAGTGCTTATTATACAAATGACCATTATAAAACTTTTAAACGTATAGAATAAATGGATACATTATTAACAAAATACAATGATTCTTTCAAAGAAAAACAATTCTATATCGCTGCTATAGATGGTAATCTTTGCAATAAAATTGATTCGTTTTTGAGTGAAATAGCGATTGCATTCAAATTTCCTGATTATTACGGAAGCAATATGAATGCTCTCAATGATTGTATAAATGATTTAGAATGGTTAGATTCAAATAATTATATTTTAGTAATTAATCATTCAAAAGCCTTTTTAAAAGATGAATCTATAGAAAATAGAAATAGTGTTTATAATTTTTTAAAAGAAGTAGAAAACGAATGGGCAAACGTTCCCAATTTCGAAGGAGAAGATGCTCATAGAAATAAGGCTATTTTTAAAATATGGATGATTTAAAATTCCCATTCCTGATGGTGAATATAATGCGGATTTGATTACTTCTACTGGAACGGTAACTGCTGGTAGTGATGTGTCTTTTATTGCTGCTGATTCTATTGTTTTGAAAGCGGGTTTTTCTGCCAAGCATGACTTTTTGGCGAAAATCAATCCAAATGCAGCGAAAGTTCGTCATTACTGCAATGGGATAGAGTATTTTGAGGGGGAAATGGAGAGTATTTATCATGAGGTAGGTAGGGTGTTTTTTGAAGAGAATTTACCTGTTTATGAGTACACTTTATCTGACCATTTGGGCAATACTCGTGTAGTTTTTCGGGATGATGGAACTGGTAATGCACAGGAGGTTCAACAGAATGATTATTATGCGTTTGGGTTGGCTTTTGAGATGCAAGAAGATCGCTATAACTACAAGTATAATGGAATTGAAGATAACAGAGAATTGTCTTTAGATTGGAGTACTGCTTCGTTTAGGAGCTATGATGCTGCTATTGGGCGTTGGCTACAAGTTGATGCTTTGAGTGAAGCCATGTTTAGCATGACACCTTATCGTTTTGGATTTAATAATCCAGTTAATTTTAGCGATCATTTAGGATTGTGGGAAGAAGATGAAGAGGGAAATTTAACTACAAATGATGCACAAGAAATTGCTGAATTTATAAGTGCTTATGAGACTGTAAGTGCAACAGGTGGAGAAATAAATTATGAGCAGGTAGATGAAGAGGGAGTAGCTTTCACTATGTGGAGTATGGGAGATAATGGGAGTGCTCATGTGACACTTCATAATAATACAAATTTGAATGCAGAGAAATCTGATCTTTCTTTATTTGTTCCACTTTCAGAACAACAACAAACTGCACCTAGACCTACTTTTGATGAATTATGGAGTAATTATTTTAGATATGGTAATGGGGTAAACATACCAAGCAATCAAAAAATACCAAATGATATGTCTTATCGGTATCTGGGAGGAAAAGTATTGCAAAATTCTTTCAGTAACTCTTGTGCATTGAGAACAAGTTATTCCTTGAACGCAGCTGGATACTGTATTCCTTATGTTCGAGAACAAACTATTTCAGGAGATGCTGGCAATTGGTATTTTTTTAGAGTAGCAGATTTAGGTCGTTGCATTACAAAAGTATATGGAGAACCAGATGTACAAAGTACCAATATTTCAGATTTTATAGGCAAAAAAGGTATTATACAATTTGAAATAAGATGGATTGATGCGACAGGACATTTTACTTTATGGAATAAAAATCAAGTAGCAGGAGGGAATTACAGTCCTAGTGAATACTTCCAAAAAGCTACTAACGTAAAATTATGGATACTTGAATAAAATTAAGTTATGAAAAAAAAATCATTATTTATTGCAGTTATAACGCTTGTTACAACACTCACAAGATGCTCACAAACGGGTAGCGATTCTAGAGTACCTGAAAGTGATAATTCTACAAAAATGGAAAGGTTAAAATTAAAAAATGCTGCTTTTTGTTATTGTGTAAAAAATACAACTCCTGATTCTCTATTTAAGGCATTAGAAGATGGAAGTCTTTCTGGTTATATTCAAACAGGGAATCATGGAATAAGTGCATACGAGGCGGTTGATAGTTTATCGAGAGTGTATGCTAAAAAAGAATATTTTAGCAAACATGAAAATAAATTAATTTTTATGAAATGTTTAGATTTTTACAACAGTGAAGATTTAGAATCACTAATAATTAGCTTGGATGATAGAATAATAAAAAATTAAAGAATTTATAAAAAGAGGAGAAATGTTTAAGAAGTCATTATTATATGTTTTCATCCCCGATCTCTTAAGTGTTCCACGCTTTCTAAAATAGGACACGGATCGCCGAATGTCTCTGACTTCGATGCTGTATGCTTGTCTAGTTTGCTTTTCAAACACATTAATAAGTCGGAAGGAGTTGGATGAGGAGTTTGGTTTGAATTTGTAGTATTATGAGGCGCGCTTACACGATGCTTCTATTGCGCGATTTCAGGAGTGTTCCTGAGACTTATTTTGAGCATGGCTCAAGACTTCGTACACGCCTGATTTTTAATTATCCACTTTCAATTTGACGATCCTATTTCTACAAGAAAGGGAGCAAAACAAAAAAGCCTGAAGCAGAAGAAATCTGCTCCAAGGCCAAAATAAAAGACTACGCTAATCTTTAGGTTTCAAAAAGGGATCAAAGGAGAAATACCAAGCGTATTTCCCCTTTGATCGTATTTTTATTCCGCTTTGATAAACGCCTGTACTTTGTTGGTATCTGTGCCAATAAAGTAAGTACCAGCCGCTAAATCGCTTACTACGATTTCCACTACATTCCAACCGATATCAGCTACCTCCACTTTGATGGTCTTAATGATGCGACCTTCGATATCCATGATGTAGAACTCGGTCGATAATTCCTGTAAGAAGATACGTACGTTTAAGTTGTTCGTTACACCTACAGGATTCGGATAGATACTCATCGCGCCGTCTGCTGCTCCTTTTATTTGAGCGGTTCTAATCTCGGAATATTCAAATACGCCATCGAAATCGACTTGTTTCAATCGATAGTAGTAAGTAACATTCGCCAAGACTGCTACATCTTCATAATCGTAGTACATCGTCTCCAGTGTCGTGCCGTTTCCTTCGATTCTAGCAATCTGCTTGAAGGTCTTGCCGTCTTCACTGCGCTCTAGCTCAAAGTGGCTGTTGTTGATTTCGCTCGCCGTTGCCCAAGTCAGATCAATATGATCTTTATCGGCTTGTGCTTTAAAGCTCAACAATTCTACGGGCAGTACCAAATCTTGGAAACCGAAGTCCAGTGTGGTATTCGTATTGACATCTTGTGTAGAATTATCACTGCCATCTTGCTCTGGGAAGAGTACTTCTTGCGTACCACTTGGCTCATTGCCCACGCTCAAAGTAATCAGCGGCGAAGTCACATCACCTTGTGAAGTCGTCTGCACACCATTGTCGTCATTGTCCACATCGTCGTCTAGCGTGCTAGTCGGGACAGAAGAGAAAGGTAAGTTATTCAACGGATTGTTAGCATCTCCGAAATTACTAGATGGAATCAGCAGTTGATAGTTACCTGGCATTAGAGCAGTGAACAGATAATTACCATCATCGTCCGTTGTCGTCTGATCTACTTCATCGCCATTCTCGTCCAAAAGTATCACGGTCACGCCTGCCAAACCAGGTTCTGTTCCGTTCTGTGTGCCATCATTAGCACCACCACCACCTTGACCTCTATCATCGAAGAGCGTTCCTCCGATACCAACCAAGTCTAGCTGCGTAAAGCCAAAGTCGTAGCTCGCCACGACATCCTCTAGGCTGGCATCCGCATTAGCAGCGGTGTTTTCGTTGCCTTGAACTGGGAAAGCAGCTACACCATCTACATCATCGGCATCAATCAAATCATTCGTACCCTGATCTATCAAGGTTGTCAAGAAGCCTGCGAGTGGTTCGCCTGCTCCATCCTGACTGGTCACATCCACTGATATGACGTAGCTTGGCTCATCTGCACCTGCTCCATTGTAGTCTTCATCTAACAATAGATTCGGGAACTCATAGAAACCATTCACATCCGTTGTCGTCACTACGGTTACCATATCGCCATTTGGATAGGTAATATCTAGTGTAATGGCTACGCCTTCAATACCTTGCTCTCCAATGTCCTGGATACCGTCACCATCGGCATCGTCAAAAACAAAATTACCGACTGCGGCTGGGTCTTTGTAATAGCCAAAGTCCACATTGCGGTTGTCGGGAATCGCGCCACCAATATTTACTGCATAAGTATCTTCTTTCGAGTTGTCCATTGGATCGTCACCACCATTGGTATTCGCATCCTGATTTGGACTGGTCGATTTGAAGAAGCCTGCTAGCACGCCATTGTCGTCCGTCACATCCACGATATAAGCACCTAGTGGCAATTGATCGAAGAGGTACATACCGTTCATATCTGTAATCGCTTGACCAATTAATGGCTCACCTGGATCAAGTTGTCCATTGCCATTGATGTCGCGGTATAGCTCTAGTGTCACACCTGCTATACCTGGCTCGTCCGCATCTTTCATGCCGTCCGCGTCCGTATCTTCAAAGACGGTATCGCCAATAGAACCAAGTGTCAGTGCATCATTTCCAACGTAGCCAAAGTCCTGATCTAAATTGATCGGGTCGGCGGTGGTCAATGTGATATTGATGCCTTCACTGTCTAAATTGCCATCTGGATCGAACGTATTTTCTAATCCACTCAAGACGCCCGTTGCGAAGAAATTGACAGATGCGATAACCACTTTGTAGTCTTCATCTACGGGCAGACCTCCGAAGAAGTATTCCCCATTTTCATTCGTTTCGGTAGTCGCTATGACATTGCCGTTGCCATCTTCCAATTGGACGATGACGCCTTCAATGCCTTCTTCCTCTGGATCAAAGTTTCCGTCTCGATCTTCATCGAACCATACTTGGTCACCAATCAAACCTTTGCCTGGGTCTTGACCGACTGGTGTGTAACCGAAGTCCTGAGCGATGTCATCTACATTGTTATTATCTAACATGACTGCACTCAAACCACCGACCATACTGGCATCATCGCCGAAGCCGTCCGTGTCCACACCTGAACCGCCGTCTGCATCGTAGGTATTTTCCAAACCGTCCAATACGTTGTCGGTATCATTGATCCAAACCAAGTATTTATCGTCCAATGGCAGATCATCGAATAGGTATTGCCCATTTTCGTCGGTGATATCTGTACCAATAATTTCATCCCCTGCATCAAATATGCCATTATCGTTGTTATCAGCAATCAAAGCGACTGTGACGCCTTCGATGGGTTCTTCCTCATTGTCCGCTACGCCTGGCGCACCGTTTCCACCATCTCCATTCACGTCATCAGGACCAATACCGTCCGCATCGGCATCCAACCAAACCGTATTTCCAATGCTACCGAGCGGCGCACTGTCTTCTGGCTGGTAGCCGTAATCTGAGTTTAAGAAGACATCGCCTGGTGCGAGTATGATTGGATCAGTTTGTTTATTATCTGGTGCGGTCGCCAATTCGCCAAAGTCATCAGGATCACCTGTTTGCGTGTAATCCGCTGTATTCAAGACTTCGTAATTGGCATCATCATCATCGGTCACTTCGGTCACATAAGCACCTGGCACTAAATCATCAAATAGATAATTACCGTTGGCATCCGTTGTATCTTTTTGTATAATATCATCAGCTGTGCCGAAGATACCATCATCGCCTGCGCCTGTGAGCGTGATTTCCACACCCGCTACACCAACCTCTTCTGGGTCTTGCGTACCGTCGCCATCACTATCTATCCACACGCGATCTCCAAGGCTCGCCGTGCCTTCACCTTCATTAACCTCATCCGTTGGGTTGCTATTGTAGCCAAAGTCAGCCGTCAAGTTTTCTTCGCCTGGCATTAGCATCACTGGATAACCTGTGCCTGACTGGTCTTGGTTGACGAAATCCTCGCCTGGTGTACCAAAAATGTCGGTCTGTGTGAAGCCTTCTGGTAAAGTGCTTTCGTCCACATCTACAAAATAGTTACCTGCTGGCACATCATCGAATAAATAACCACCATCGCTATCGGTCAAAGTCGAATCAATTGGATTCCCATTACTATCCTTCAAGATAATCAATACATTCGGTATGCCTGGCTCGCCTTCGTCCTGTAGTCCATTGCTATCTTCGTCTTGCCACACAAAGTTTCCGATTACGCCTCCTTCCGTGAGTCCGAAGTCATAGCTAGCGACGACATTTTCCATCGTTTCAGGATCCATCGCCTCGGTATTTTCATTGCCTTGGAATGGTATCCCTACTACGCCTGCAAAATTATCGGAATCTTCTAAATCATTGCCATTTGAATTTACGTCAGCAAGCGTAGGAATCAATCCATCAAAGGCAGCCTGATTTTCTTCTACTGAAATCACATGCAATGGCAAATTCTCCGCTACGGCATCGCTGGTCGCCCCTGTATTGAAGTCCTCATCCAACAATAGATTCGGGAATTCATAGAAGCCTGGATTGCCACTCGCATCGTCTTCTGTTTCAACTACGATTTTGCTCATCGTACCATCTGGATAAGTAATATCTAGCGTTACTGCTACCCCATTGATACCCGTTTCGCCATCATCCTGCAAGCCGTTTGCATTCGTATCTACCCAAACGTAATTACCGAGTGCGCCTGGCTCTTTGTAGTAACCAAAGTCCACATTGCGGTTGTCGGGAATCGCTCCACCAATATTTACTGCATAAGTATCTTCTTTCGAGTTGTCCATTGGATCGTCACCACCATTGGTATTCGCATCCTGATTTGGACTGGTCGATTTGAA
>JBCCRX010000241.1:0-10517 GCA_039201015.1 Bacteroidota bacterium
ATCTTCATATCAGTCTATATTAGTTAAATCTTAGACCTGTAGATAGAAGATTAATAATTTAGAATCGCAGACCTGCGAGCGTTCAATAAATCTCCAAAGATTGAGGTTAATCCGAAGACCTGAAAAAGGAGATAATTTGTCAAATTTTCAAAATTTGACAAATTCAAAAGATTGATAATTAAGTCCTTGTATTTAATCCAATTTTGCTTTAAGGTAAAATGAGACACAATTTAACTCTTCGAAGCGGATTCAAGAATAGTAAATCAAAACGGATAGAAAGTGAGCTTTAAACAATAATCTTAAAATCTAGCTCACCTTGTGTAGGCCACATTAAGCCAACCAATAGAATTGGTCCTTAATTTTATTTCACTGATGAAATCAACGGCAATCTATTGGATAAAATTAAATTTCCTAATTAAAATTTAGTAGTGTATGAAACTTAATTTTGACTTTTCGTCGAAGTGCGGAGTGGTGCTACTTTTCTTACTCACCATGGTAAGCTTCTCTTATGCACAACGCACGATTACAGGAACGATCACAGATGCGGGTACAGGTGACCCACTGATCGGTGCGAACATCTTGATCTTAGGTACTAGCACCGGTACGATCACTGATTTTGACGGTAACTATTCTTTAGATTTGCCCGCTGATGCGACCACACTTCGCATCACTTATACGGGTTATGCGGACCAAGAAGTGGATGTCACTTCTGGCACAACTTTCAATGTAGAACTTTCTGAAGGGACTCAATTGGATGAAATCGTTGTGACGGGTTACGGTACAGCAAAATCCAAAGAGGTGACCAGTGCGATTGCTTCTATTAAAGAAGAAGACTTCAACGGTGGTAGTATTCAAAGTCCTGCCCAATTGCTGCAAGGTAAGGTCGCGGGTTTGACGATTTCTCGTCCTGGCGGTAATCCAAACAACAACTTTAGTATTCGTCTTCGTTCGCTATCCAGTGTAGGTGCGGATAATTCTCCATTGATTATCATTGATGGGGTATTGGGTGCAGATTTGAATACCGTGGATCCGAATGACATTGCTTCTATTGATATCTTGAAAGATGGTTCAGCGGCAGCCATTTATGGTACACGTGGTGCTTCTGGTGTCATCATCATTACGACCAAGAAAGGAGAAGCTGGAAAGGCAACCGTAAACTATGAAGGTTTCGTTTCCGCAGAAGTGATTGATAATACTGTAGAGGTACTGTCCGCAGAAGAATTTAGAAACTTCCGTGGTGGTACAGACGGCAGCATTGTTGGGGTAGATCGTGGATCTTCTACAGATTGGTTTGATGAAATCACGCGCACGGGGATTACGCAAGTGCACAGTTTATCGCTTTCTGGTGGTGCAAAAGGGACTTCTTATCGTTTTTCTGCCAACTATCGTGATGTAGAAGGTATTGCGGTCAATACAGGTTTTCAGCAACTGAACTTCCGTGCCAATGTACAGCAGAAAGCACTGAACGATCGCTTGACCTTGAATGCAACTATTACGACGACCAACAGAGATAGCGATGAAGGATTTAATGGTGCTTTCCGGTATGCAACCATTTACAATCCGACTGCTCCTGTGCTTGATCCGAGTAATACCCAAAATGATGGCTACTACGAAGAAACCTTATTTGATTACTTCAATCCAGTAGCGATTATTGAGCAAAACTTGAACGAGCAAGAGCAGCGCAATACAATCCTTAGCTTTAGAGGAGATTATGAACTGTTGCCAGGCTTGGGTATAAGTGCTTTTTACTCTCAGGAACGAAAAGATGAGACCAACAGAGATTATATTGATAGAAATAGCTTTGGTACAGGGCAAAATCGTACTGGTTTAGCATCTCTAGGAAATGGCAAAGATTTGAACGAGTTGTTTGAAACGACCGCCAACTATACAACAGACTTTGGTGGCACAGAGCTGAAATTATTAGCAGGTTATTCTTTTCAAGAATTTACAAGCCAAGGATTTGGTGTATCAGGAGGTAATTTCATCACGGACGCTTTTACTTACAACAACCTAGGTGCTTCCCTTGATTTTCCTAATGGATTAGGTGGAGGAGGAAGTGGAAAGGAAACGGATCGACTGATTGCATTTTTTGGTCAGGCTTCACTTAATTTCAATGACACTTATTTCCTAAGAGGTTCCTTGCGTCGGGAGGGTTCTTCTCGTTTCGGAGCCAATAATAAGTGGGGATTATTCCCAGCGATTAGTGGTGGCGTGAATTTAGTGAAAATACTGGATATTCCTTCCGTAGATAACTTGAAGTTAAGAGCAGGTTATGGTGTCACTGGAACAAGACCTCCTGCACGGTATATTTCTTTACAGCGTTTTGCTCCAGGTGATCCTTTCTTCTTTGATGGTGCTTACATTCCTAGTTATGGTCCTGCTTCCAACCCGAATCCAGATTTGAAATGGGAAGAAAAAGCAGACATCAATATAGGACTTGACTTCGCGCTTTTTGATTTCGCAGTTACTGGTTCATTGGACTACTTTGATACACAGACTTCCGATATGGGATTGACTTTTCCTGTACCTGTTCCTCCAAATCAGTTCGGTTCTACATTCTTGAATGTTGGTGAATTGAGTAATTCAGGTCTTGAGTTTCAAGTTACCTACAATGCAATCAATAATGAGAACTTTAGCTGGAATACCTCTGTAAATGGTATTTATTTCATTGAGAATACCTTTGAGAGTTTTTCTAACGAAGAATTGGGCGTAGGACAAAATGATCGTCCCATTGGTAACTTAGGTTCTCCTGGACAAAACCAAACGCCACTTGTATTCTTGGCAGAAGGTGAGCCTATTGGACAAATTTTTGGTCTAAAATTTGAGGGTATAGACGATGACGGTAGATGGATATTTGAAGATACAGATGGCGACGGCGTAAGAAACGAAGATGAAGATCGCCAAATACTCGGCAATGGTTTACCTGATCTTCAAATGGGTTGGAACAACTCCTTCACTTTTGGTAGATTGGATGTCAACTTCTTCTTCCGTGGCGTATTTGGACACGATATGGTGAATACCTTCCGTGCTTTCTACGAAGCACCTTCTACCATTACTTCTTACAATATACTGGCTTCTTCTCAGGATGTTATCAATTTGACAGATGCACCTACTTTCTCTAGTTTCCACGTAGAAGATGCGAGTTTTGTGAAGTTAGATAACGCTACGATCGGTTATACTTTCGGTTTGCCAGAGAATAGTGCATTCAGTAACATTAGACTGTATGTAAGTGGTAATAATTTGATTACGATTACTGGTTATGACGGAGTTGATCCAGAAGTACGTTTAGTAGATGACCCAGACGGTGATGGAAATGGAAATCCTTTGATTCCTGGTATTGATCGTCGTAACACCTATTTCCGGGCACAATCCTTTGTGTTTGGTGTCCAATTAGGGCTGTAATATAGTCTAGCAAACGCTTTGTGAAGCTTAGTTCTTACTAGCTTCGTAAAGCATTTGTAAAATCATCTTTCAACTTTCAATAATATTTGAAAGATAGTGTGAGATTTAGTATTATTGTAGTTCGGACATAGCGTACGGAAATCCAATCAATCGACACTTTTAAATTAAAAATTCAAAAATGAAAAAGCTTTATATCTTAAAGTTGCTGGCAGTAGTTGTATTACTAGCAACATTCAATCAATCCTGTACGGATTTGGAGGAAGATTTATTCAGCCAAGTAACGGGTGATAACTTCTTCAAAACAGACGAAGAACTGGTCGCTGGTCTTGGAGCAGCATATACCAGCCTTTACAGTATCGGTAGCCACAACACCTATATGTCTTGTAATGAAGTTTCTTCTGACGAAATCATGATTCCTCAGCGTGGACAAGACTGGTTCGACGGTGGCGTATGGTTGCGTCAGCACCGTCACGAGTGGACAGTGGAAGAGCCACACTTAAACAATGCTTGGAACAGCATCTACGGTGGTATCAATAATTGTAATCGTTTGATTGCGCAGTTTGAGGCACTAGGCAATCCTTTGACAGATCCCTTTATTGCGGAGTTGAAAGTACTACGTGGATTGTGGTATTACTGGGCATTGGACATGTTCGGTAACGTTCCTTTGGCAATAGACTTCACGGACACGGAGCCACCAGCCACTTCCTCTAGAGCAGAAGTTTACAATTTCATAGTAAGCGAACTAGAGACAGAAGTGCCAAAATTGACTAGAGAGGTAGGTACTTCTACTTATGGTCGCGTACACTATTATGTAGGACAAGCAATTTTGGCAAAACTATACATCAATGCAGAAGTATTTGCTGGCAAAGAGGAATGGACAAAAGCACAAGGAGCCTGTAATGAAATCATTAATTCTGGTTTCTACAGCTTAGAAAGCGATTATTTCAACAACTTTAATAGAGACAATGGCGGTTCCACGGAGAATATATTCGCCGTACCTTACGATGAGATATTTGCGCGTGGATTCAACATCAGCCAAATGACACTCCACTATGGTAGTCAAGAAACTTGGAATCTAGCTGCTCAGCCTTGGAATGGATATTGTACCCTGCAAGAGTTCTACAACTCTTATGACGACGCTGATTTGAGAAAGGGAGAGTTTGGTAACCAAAAAGTACGTGGTAACTTTCACGCAGGTCCACAGTTTGCATTTGATGGTGTGACACCTATCTTGGATGGTGGTGTGGAAGCAAACGATCCAGATGGCGAGCCTTTGGTCTTTACGCCTGAAATCAATGAGCATTTTCCAAATACATTGCGTCAAGCAGGTGCACGTGTAGGTAAGTTTGAGTTTGTAAATGGTGGACTACAGGAATTGAGTAATGACTTTCCTATCTTCCGTTTGGCGGACATTCTATTGATGAAAGCCGAAGCACTTTGGCAGCAGAACAATGGCGATGCAGAAGCATTGGCTTTGGTCAATCAGATCAGAGAGCGTGCGGGCTTGGAAGGATACAGCGAGCTTACACCAGAGAATCTGTTAGCAGAGCGTGGCCGTGAAATGTTCTTCGAAAATCATCGTAGAAATGATTTAGTACGTTTTGGAGCATTCACAAACGAATGGGAATTCAAACCAGCTTCGGCTGATTTCAGAAATCTATTCCCGATTCCGAGACAGCAGATTGATGCCAATCCAAAATTGAGTCAGAACGATGGCTATTAGTAATTATTTACTCATGTTACGCAATTAGCACTTTGCATTATTTGCAACTTGGTCGTTTGTGTAACATCAGTCAGTTATTCAGATTCAACGCTGATATACAAAATACGGGAGAGCAATTCGTTACGGCGGATTGCTCTTTTTGTTATTTAAAACAATACAAGATGTCCGACTCCCTTTTCGCTGCATTTCCCGATCGCTCCAAACAAGAATGGTTGGATAAAGTGGAAAAAGATTTGAGAGGCAAAGCTTTGGAAAGCCTCAACTGGCAAGTTCGTGAAGACTGGACGATCTCGCCTTTCGCGCATTCGGAAGATTGGACGGAAAAAGTGCCGCCGATTGTTTCGTCAGGAAAAACGACCAACAGTTGGGAAATTGGGGAACGAATTGTAGTGAAAGAAGCAAAAGTCGCTAACGAAATAGCGTTAAGCGCACTAGAAAATGGCGTAAACGCGCTCTTGTTGATACTACCAAATACCTTTTCTACGGAAGATTTTGAAATGCTTTTGAAAGGAATCGAATTAGAGTGGATTTCGGTACATTTTGATGCAACATCTGATGCTAATTTGCCTTCTTTTCTGTCCTTCTTGACCCAATCCGCTTGTGATTTTTCCAAGCTGAAAGGCAGTTGGCGCACCGAAGAAACGACTCTTGCTTTTTACGAAGCTTTGCCCAACTTTAAATTTTATCAAGTCAAAGGTGTTCCCTACTATCAAAACACCAAGAATACGATTCAAGAACTTACCCAAATCACGCGCGCTCTGCACGAGCAATTGCAACAAATAGAAGCCTATCAAATTCAGCAAGTGCATCTTAGCATCGCTGTAGGTGAAAGCTATTTTATTAGTATTGCAAAAATTCGTGCTTTGAAGCTTCTCTGGCAAAATCTACTGTCTGCTTATGGCTTGGCAATTGATTTGCCGCTGCACATCGAAGCACATCTTGCCCCTGCCAGCTTTACCGACGATCAGCATCAAAACATGGCAAAAGCCGCTACGCAGGCACTCTCAGCCGTCATCGGTGGCGTAGATCGCTTATTTATCGCTCCCGCCGACGGACGAGAAAATCCTTTCACAAAGCGAATCGCTCGCAATATACAGCATCTTTTACAATTGGAAAGCCACCTAGATCATGTTCTTGATCCCGCAGCGGGCAGTTACTATATCGAACAATTGACACAAGAGATTGGAGTGCGGGTGTGGGAGCAGTTCAAGTTAGATGGCTAAAATCAATCATCCAGAAGTTCTATTTCTTCATTTTTCAAGCTGTCCATTAAGCGGTTGCGTTTCACAAAATTACACCAAGTACAATTGGCTTCTCCACAGCCTTCGTAAAATTCGTGGGCTTGTATTTTTTGATAAGTCGTCCGGATGAGTTCTTTTAGATGCAGCACATCTTTAGAATTAAACGCAATGCTTTTTTGAATATAATTGCCTCTTTTATTCGGATCAAGAAAAATGATCTCGCCTTTTTTAACGCGCACATCCGTTGGTCGATGGTTCTCAAACAGCAATTTGTAAAATACCAATTGCCGATAATAATTGCCGCCGAGGCTATCCGTTTTACTTGGCCGTTTTAGCTTTTTAGGATCGGCTTTGCCCGTTTTGTAATCAACGACTTTGGCTTCAATAGGCTTCACGAACTCTAGCTTATCAATCGTTCCAGTAATGGGAATGCCTTCAACCTCACAATTGCGAACATTGAATTCTACGCGCACTTCTTTGCCCCAAGTTTTGAGATGGTTGTCGTAATAGTAGCGTAAATTCTTTCGCCCCATTTCCAGTCGGCGCAAGAATTCGGTTGGTGATAGTTGATGCTGCAAGCTGTTCAATTCTTCTTCATAGTAGCGAATAAATTGGGTGCTAGTTGGAAATAATTTGCTTTTTCGGCTCATCATTTCTAAGAATAATCTTTCCCAAGCGCGGTGCATGGCTTCGCCATAAGTAGCGGCTTCACTCATCAAACTAGGTACTTGCAGGACATGCTCGTAAAAAAAGCTCAAAGGACAACGTAAATAAGTGTTTAAGCTAGAAATGCTTAATCGAAAAGTAGTCAATAAATGATCTGCTTGTGCTTTTGTTAAGCCCTGAATATGCGGACGTTGGACTTCTAGTAGTAGTAAATTTTGCGCTTCTAGTACTTGCCCTTCCGCCACCTTTCGAGCCTGAATATTCAAGTCCGTTTTAGCAATAATTTCATCTACGAATAGTGCGTGTTCTAGAGCTTTACCTTTATCGTTTTCTGAGGCAAAAGAAATCTGTAAATCCTGCTTACTTCGCGTTATTCCGACATAAAAAAGGCGTCTTCTTGCTTCCAAAGCATCTTCTTCGCCCGAATAAGTCAGCGTATCGGGCAGCAAGAAGCGATAGTTCGCGCCTCTACGGGTGCTGCCCCAAGCATCTTGCACAGTATCAATCAAAAAAACGCGCTCAAATTCCAAACCCTTCGAGCTATGTGCGGTCAATAATTGAACGCCCGCTTCGGCTACGGTTTCTTTGTTCACTTCTAGTCGAAGCCGATTGTTTTCTACATTTCTTAAGGTTTGTAGCAATTCTTTGATTTGCATTTTGGGTAGCCGACTGGCTTCGTGCTGCACAAAATCTGCAAATGTTTTCAGAACTTGTGTGTTCCAAGCACTGTCCTTTTCTTGTAGTACAAATTGTAAGAGACCACTCCGATTGAGTAGGCGTTCTATTAAAATTGGGAGCGGATAATTACGATAGTCTTGCAAAGCCAATTGTAGAAAAGCATCGAATCTTTGAATGGAAGCTAAGGAGATTAAATCTCTTGAAATAGCAGCCTTTTGAGTGGCAATTTCGTGCAAAAAGTTGCGCCAAGTAGGACGTTCTTTTCGCTCTACTTTTGCTAAATACCAACTCATTTTTGCCAAATCATTGGCTGTAATTTGAAGAAAATCAGCGTAAAGCAGTGGATATAAAAAATGTTCGCCGCTGTAAGGACGCTCGTATTCTGCTTGTAAATAGCGCAACAACAAACGCAGGTTGTTAATCAGTGGTAAATCCAAGATATTGACTTTGCGTTTGACTTGGTAAGGAATGTTTTTCTTTTCCAATAATTGGGTAATAGTCTCCACCTGACGATGCCGCGCATATATTATTGCAATTTCATTGAGTGGAAAACCTTCTTCTGCCAATTGTTCAATCTGTGCTACTACATCCACGGCTTCTTGCAGCCGATTGGGATAGGAAACTATTTTAGGCTTAATTTTCCTGCCATTCTCTTTAGCCTTTTGGGCGAATAGGCGTTTCTCCAAACCCAAGTCTTTAAGCTGATAGAGCAAGCGTTTTTCATTGTATTCGATAAGGTGAAAAGCGGTATCCAGTAGGCTTTGTGTGGAGCGATAGTTGTCTTTCAGTAGCACAATTTCTACTGCTTCCTCGTAGCGTTCATAAAAATCGCTGATGTTTTTCAATCGCGCGCCTTGAAATTCGTAAATGGATTGGTCATCATCACCTACGATAAAAACATTCGGCGATTCCCAAAAATCCATTAGACGCTGCAAGATTTTATTTTGTGCGCCATTGGTATCTTGGTATTCATCTACTAAAAAATATAAATATTGCTCTTGGTAGCGACGCAAAAGCGAAGGATGTTTTTCAAAGGCATCTAAAACCCACAAAATCATGTCTTCGTAGTCGTAGCGACGCAGCCGCCGCATCAGTTGGAGGTAGCGCGGAAAAAGTTGAACTGCTGATGCCAGACGTTCCATTTTTTCTTGCATCTCTTCCAATTGCGCATACTTCAAATCTCCTTTTTTGAAATGGCTGCGATTGACTTGATAAATGTATGCAGAGCGCTTGGGTAAATCTTTCAAATAGGCTTGAATCTGCGCAAGCATATCCGCCACTTTCCAGTCTTCACGCTTCATGGAGGTGAACAAATCCTTCAAGTGCTGCAGATAAAAATACGCATCCGAACGTCCTCTCTTCAGTGGATGTGTGACAGGAAGTTCGTCGAGCATACTTTGCAGCAATTCGATTTGCTCCAACTCATTGATGGGTTCTAATCCATGTGAACCAAACAAAGCGGGATGATCTTGAATGATGTTGTTGCAAAAGGAATGGAAGGTGAAAATATGAACACGGTGGGCTTCTGGCCCAATGAATTGTAGCAAACGTTTGCGCATCGCCTGCACGCCCGCATCCGTAAAAGTCAGGCACAAAATATTATAAGCACGCGCATCGGTTTCCATTAAAATTCGTCCGATGCGCGCCGATAAGATGTGTGTTTTTCCAGTTCCTGGCCCTGCCACCACTAACACTGGCCCCTCAATCTGTTCTACAGCTCGCTGCTGTGCTGGATTGAGTTGTTTTAGGACTGCTAAGAACTGTTCGTTGTATGTCTGACGTGTGGGCATGTGGGTAAAGATACGACTTAGTTTGAGATTATACTGCTAGTGCTTTTAGGCATCTTTATATTCACGTTTCGCTGAAACTGACTTAAAAAATATTAAAGAATCATAAGAAGGTCGTGCTACAGTAGCAAAACTTTTCCCAAAAGCATCTTTTTAAACAATCAGATTGAGAAGTGATATGAAATTGACGGACTACCTCAAAAGTCATACTTTCAACTAGGATGATACCACTTTTTTAACTGATGATCTTTTAGTCAAGCATAACTTCAAAACACAGCATCTATACTTAACTCAAAATCATCATAAATCATCTTGTCTTTTAAGTTCTCAAAATAATTACCAGAAGCGTATTTAATGTCAAATTTTGTTCTATCAATTTTCAAAGTAGCCGTCGCTTTTTTCCCATAGATGGAAGCTTCAAAAAGGACAGGCTTGGTGATTCCCTTAATCGTTAAATTAGACATGACCTCAAAGGAATTTTTACCTTTTGCTGTTACTTTTGTCATGACTAATTCAGCACTAGGAAATTGCTCGACATCAAAGAAATCCTTCGAAGTAAGATGATTTTCTAACATGTCTTTCATGCCTCCTTCCAAATCCGTGCAAAGCAAACTTTGCATATCGACCACAAATTCTCCACCCGTTAATTTATCGTCATCAAACAGTAGAAATCCTGATTTCAAAGCAAGCGTTCCTTCATGGGAGCCTGTCAATTTATAGCCTTTCCATTCAATTGTGCTGTTTTTTACATCAAGTTTCTGTTGTTCAAAATTGGTGTAAAGAGTAAAGTTTGTAAGTGCAACAAAAGCACTCAATAGAATAACTAAAGCATAATTCATTGTAGTAAATTTTTAAAAAGTTTGAAAATAGTTTTGTTGGTAAGTAGGTGGGTTTGAATAAGCGTCAAATTTTGAGCGAGTTATTTTTTCTTGTAAAAGTGCTTCAAAATCGTTGCATAGCAGTAGTTACGGAACTATTTTTAAGTATTTTTAGAAGGAAAAAGAGCCGTTCAAAAATGTC
>JBCCRX010000242.1:0-10515 GCA_039201015.1 Bacteroidota bacterium
AAAGGGGGAAAATAAATCTTTTGTGTCCTTTGATTTCTTTGTGGTTAAAAAAGCATCTAAGTTTTTATAAGTCAATTAGTTATAATAGGTCGACCTTAAAAACTTTGTTTTTTTTGCAAACTTTTATAAGTATGTAGTACATTAGTGCGTAACATCAGTTTATAAAATGATTGAAGTAGAAAAGTCTTTCCAACACTCGCCTTCCTATTGTAGTAATCAACTCTGCTTTATTTGATTGTAGTGCTTTTTGTAGTACTTGTTGCTCTTCTATTCGCTTAATTAATGTCTTCTCCATAGTCTATTTTTGGGGCTAAATAATTTCATTTGGTCGAGTATCTTTAGACAAACATCACCAACTTAGGTGTGAGTCGTTACGCCCGAATGATTTGAAGACAAGCGTAAGATTCCATTAGTGATCTGACCAAATGAAATCACTTAGAACCAATTATTGGTTCGCTATATGTTTGGAGACTACGTGTTGGAAATTATCTCATGATTTATGGTGTCTATGAAAATCGTTTAATATTTCTTTCCATAGCGACTTATTGGTCGCCTATCTGCCAAAGGCTGATCCTTGTTGAACGATCCTGGGTATTTTTTGCGATCTTTTGTAAAAACTTCGTAAAAATCCAATAAATTTACAGTTGCTAAATCGAAAACACCGGAGCTAAATGATTTCATTTGATCGAATATCATTAGACAAGCATCACTAATTACTCTTGTTACGCAAAACACCAAATTGCAAACGACACAAAGTGCCACTTGTTTACAAATCGTCGGGTATCATCCTCACGCCTCACGCCTGAATGATTTGAAGATAGACGTAAGATTCCATAAATAATGCTGACCAAATAAAATCATCTAGAACCAAAACACCCAGTTGTAATGAAAAATGAAACACTCAATGTCCTGATCGTAGAAGACCAAATGATTATCGCTACCGATCTCGCTATGCACTTGGAAAGCATCGGTTTTAGAGTGGCGGCTATTGTCACTTCGGGCGAACATGCTATTGCGACTATTGAAGCGCAAGAGGTAGATATTGCGATTATGGATGTCCGTTTGGAAGGTGCATTATCGGGCATAGAAACGGTAAAAGCCATTCAACAAATAAAGGAAGTTGCTGTGGTCTTCGTGACCGCCAACTCTGATGATGCCACCTTTAACGAAGCGAAAGAGACTCACCCTTTTGCTTTCATTTCCAAGCCTTTTAATAAGAAAGAAATCACGAGAACACTCACGCTGTTGCGCGAACGATTGCTCCGTGAGCCTACTACATCTATTGGTTTTCCTACCAATGAAAATACCACTTTAGAAGATCGAATTTTTCTGAAAACACAGGAAAAAATGGTACGTCTTTTTCTGAATGAAATCTATTATATACAAGCAGAGCGCGCCTATTGCAATATTTACACCAAATCTAAGAAGCATACCTTAGCAATGTCGATGAAAGAGTTGATGAAGCAAATAGAAGTGCCACATCTTCAACGGATTCATCGCTCTCACATAGTGAATATTCAGCACGTGAATGCCATTTCGGATCGAGAAGTGGAGGTGAATGGGGAAAAATTGGCGATTAGCAAAACCTATCAGGAAGCTTTCTTTAAGAATTTTAAGCTATTAAAATAATCAAATGAGTGTAATGATGCGTAGAAAGCTAGGATTATTAGGCTCGGTTCTTTGTAGTACGATGCTGTGTTTGCAAGCACAGTCCACGGATTCTTTGATTCAATATTGGAACGAGAGCATCAATGAAGTAAGAGCTACTTCCGAAGCTGATGTTGCTGCTGCTTTTATTGATGAAGCGATTCGTTCTACTGCAGATAAAGAAGTGAAAGGTGCCATTTACTTGGAGCGTATCAACCTTTTCCATGACGATCCTGATTATTATGAAGAGGCACTGCTTTCAGCGGATAAAGCTGTTGCACTGTTTCAATCGGCTAATAATTTTGAAAAAATGGCGACTGCTTTTTACGAGAAAGCATCCATAATTATAAAAGACCTCAACTATGATTCCGTTTATTTTTACTTAGATCAGAGCGAAAAATATTATCGTCAAGCAGGAGTAATAGCGGGTATAGCAAAGGTGGAATTGAAACGTGGAACATCCTCTTACTTGCAATCTAATTATACAAAATCTCAGCAACACTACTATAAAGCGCTACGATTATATGAATCCATTGACGACAGTCTTGGTAGGTCTAAATGCTTCTATTACTTAGGAGAATTATCCTACTACTGCTGTCAAAATTATGAGGATGCGAAGGAACACCACCAAAAGGGAATTGACTTGTTACCTCAAATTGATAAGAATACAAATACTTTTTTTGCCATTGCACTAAGCCGACTTGGAAATATAGCAGAATATGGCACTCAAAAAGATTTACAAACAGGATTGAAGTATCATTATCAAGCATTAGAAAAGTTAAAAGAAGTACAAAAGATAACGGGAGAAGAATCTATTCAAAATCAGATATCAGGGACTTACAAAGAGATTGCCGATAATCTTATGCTTCAAAAAAAATACAAAGAAGCACTAAAAACCCTTGAATTTGCTTATCCATTGCTTGAAGAAAGAGATCATTACGGTCGCTTTTCTTATCTGATTACGATTGGAGAAGCTAAAGCCGCACTTGGTCAATATGAAGAAGCTGTAAGTAATATCAAAACTGCTATAAAAGCGTTTACAAATGCCAATGATCTTCCTAATCTAAGACGAGCCAATCAGACCTTATCAGCACTGTATGAAAGTCAAAGTGAGTATGCCACTGCGCTCGCTTACTATAAAACCTACAAGAGCTACAACGATTCTCTACTAGATGAAGAAAAGATAAGCTCCATGCGGGTAGTCGAGCTGAATTATACTTATGAAAAACAACGAGCATTGGACAGCTTGGAAGCACAAAATGAGCAACTTGCCTTAGCCAATGAATTGGGACAGTATAAAAGCACTAGAAATTATTTGGGCATCATTCTAGTCTTAGTTTTGTTTGGAGCGGGCGTGATTTATTGGCTGTATTACAAAAGAAATCAAGCCAATCTTCAACTTCAAATGACCAATCAAGCCTTGCAGGAACAAACCGAGATCGTTGCTCAACAAAATGTTGATTTAGCTGCTAAAAATCAGGAAAATGAAGTCCTGCTCAAAGAAATTCATCATCGGGTCAAAAACAATTTGCAAACCATCTCAAGTCTGCTTTCCATGCAATCGGCTACACTGACCGAAGAAAAAGCCCAAGTAGCCATCATGCAGAGCCAAAGTCGGGTGCAGTCCATTGCCTTGATTCATCAAAAGTTGTATCAACGAGATCAATTGATGGGTATTGAAATCAAAAGCTATTTAGACACGCTTATTCAAAATCTACACAACATCTTTACGATTGATTCGCAACGTATCGTCTTTCATTTTTCGGGTAAAAATCTAATTTTCCACTTAGATGCTGCCCTTCCCATTGCTTTGATTATCAACGAACTGCTCACCAATTCTTTCAAATACGCTTTCCCCAACGAAGCAAAAGGCAATGTCTATCTCGATTTGCAGCAGCTCGACAATACGATATTGATCCGATATTCCGATGATGGCATTGGCATCGCAAAAAATAAAAACACGCAAGGTTTTGGTACTCGTTTGGTGAATTTGCTTTGTCTGCAACTGAATGGGACAATTGAACGATTGGAGACCAAAAAAGGCGTGGCGTATCGGTTGGAGGTGAAGAAATATCGTTTGGTAGATTAGAGGATGATGAGCTATCAAAAAGCATTTTAAGCTGCTAAAATAATCAAATATAATGCATGGAAAATTAGGAGTATTGGGCTTGCTTATTTGTAGTGCAATGCTTTGTTTGCAAGCACAGTCCACTGATTCTTTGATTCGATATTGGGAAGTGCGCATAGGAGAAGTTAGGGCAACTTCTTTACCTGAAGTTTCAGAGGTCTTTATTGATGAAGCGCTTCGTTCCACATCAAATAAAGCTGTTAAAGGTGCTATTTACATGGCGAAAACCAATCTTGCCTACGATCATCCTGATTATTACGAAAAAGCTTTGTATGCAGCGGATAGAGCTATCAAAATATTTGAAGATTTAGATAGCACAAAAAGGTTAGCAGAAGCATTCTATGCCAAATCATTTTTGTTCATTAAGGAAGCCAACTATGATTCTAGTTATTTTTATTTAGACAAGTCTGAACAGTATTATCTTCAAATGAATAGCACAAAACGACTGGCAAGAATTGAGCTTGAACGTGGAAATATATCTGCTTATCAATCTAATTACGAAAAAGCGCAAGCCCACTATTACAGAGCGTTGCAGTTATATGAAAAATTAGATGACAAGAGTGGTATGATTTATTGCTTTTACTTTTTAGGAGAGTTATTGCATAATTGTTGTCAACAATATGACAAAGCAAAAAAACTATATAATAAAGCAGCAGCGTTATTTCCACAAACTAAGACAAGTGATAATGCAATGTTTGCCAAAGTGCTCAATCAACTTGGCAATATGTATATGTATGATAAATATAGAAATTTAAGCGTTGGATTAAAATACCATTATCAAGCGTTGGAATTATTAGAAGCACTACAGCAAAGAGCAGGACCAAAATATTATCACCCTGATATCGCTGCTACCTATCAAATGATCGCCAACAACCTTATGCTTCAAAAAGACTACAGAAAAGCCTTAGAAACCTTCCAATTGGCTTATCAGCTTTTCGATGAAAGAGAAAATTATGAACGATTTGCTTGTTTGGTTGCTATCGGAGAAGCAAAAGCAGCACTTAGTCAATACGAGCAAGCGGTTGAAGCTATTGAAAAAAGCAAGACCGAATTTATAGCGCAGCGTGATTTTACCAATCTAAAATATGCGAATGAAGCCCTCTCAAAAATATACGAGCAAAAAGGTGATTATGAAAATGCACTTACGCACTACAAAACGTACAAAAGCTACAATGATTCTATTTTGGATGAGGAAAAAGTGACTTCCATGAGGGTGACAGAGCTGAACTATACCTATGGGAAACAGCGAGAACTAGACAGTTTGGAAGCGCGAAACGAACAACTTGCTCTAGCCAATGAATTGGGGCAATATAAAAGTACTAGAAATTACTTGGGCATTATTCTAGTCTTGGTATTGTTTGGAGCAGGCGTGATTTATTGGCTGTATTACAAAAGAAATCAAGCCAACCTTCAACTTCAAACGACCAATCAAGCCTTGCAAGAACAAACCGATATTGTTGCTCAACAAAATGCAGATTTAGCGACTAAAAATCAGGAAAACGAAGTCCTACTCAAAGAAATTCACCATCGAGTCAAAAACAACTTGCAAACCATCTCAAGTCTGCTTTCTATGCAATCGGCTACACTGACCGAAGAAAAAGCCCAAGTAGCCATTATGCAGAGCCAAAGTCGGGTGCAGTCCATTGCATTGATTCATCAAAAATTGTATCAACGAGATCAATTGATGGGTATTGAAATCAAAAGCTATCTAGACACGCTTATTCAAAATTTGCACAACATCTTTACGATTGATTCGCAACGTATCGTCTTTCATTTTTCGGGTAAAAATCTAATTTTCCACTTAGATGCTGCCCTTCCCATTGCTTTGATTATCAACGAACTGCTCACCAATTCCTTCAAATACGCTTTCCCCAACGAAGCAAAGGGAAACGTCTATCTCGATTTGCAGCAGCTCGACAAGACCATATTGATCCAATATTCCGATGATGGGATTGGCATTGCAAAAAATAGAAATACGCAAGGTTTTGGTACGCGTTTGGTGAATTTGCTTTGTCTGCAATTGAATGGGACGATTGAACGATTGGAGACGGAAAAAGGGGTGGCGTATCAGTTGGAGGTGAAGAAATATCGTTTGGTGGAGTAGAGTTATTATTCCCGTTCCCAAATCTCCACCCTCCAATCCTCTACATTCCGTTCTTCTTTGGAAAAACTGATGCCAACTAGTCGAACCTGCTTAGGAGAGTTTTTATAGGCGGCTGCGTACGCCCGATTTTTAATTTGCTCAATGGCATTTTCTATGGGTTCATTCAACTTGAACTCCATCAAATAGAGATAGTCTTCTGTTTCGACGAGTAAATCCAAACGCCCTTTGTGCTTCGTGATTTCCGATTGGACATTCAAATTCATGAAAGTAGTCACCAAATAAATAATGGTATGAAAATAGCCTTCCCATACTTGAAACTCAGTTTGCGGATCGTTCTTTTTTCGAGGGAGCAGGTGGTACGAAATATCAGCAAATAGCACTTGAAGCTGTTCGATGAAATTTTTTACTACACCTTCATCCAATGCAATTTCCATTCTGACAAGCGCATCACTAACAATAGATGTTTTTTTGTAAGTAAATGCTTCCACTAAATTATGCATCATAGAACGGCGTACTTCTTCATTGGGATAATTCAGCACATAGTATAAATTTGTGCGTTTTTGCTTAATAGATTTTATAGTAAGATAACCTGTTTGATAAAGCAAGCCTGCTAAGTCGAGTTCTTCTAGTGAAAATTTGGAAAAAAAAGTGTCTGCCACCATTTTATTAGCAAACTCAGTAGGATGGACGCCTCTATCTCTAATTGTTTTCACTAAGAAAGTTGGTGTTCCTGTGGCAAACCAAAAATTACTGTAGCGATGTGCCTGAAAAAAGCTCAAAATAGAAAAAGGATTATATAGCTTGATGTCAGGATTGTAAGCATAGCCATTATACCATATTTTAATATATTTTAAAGCTTCGGTTCTACTTTGTTTCAGCGTCTTTGCTGCATCATCTATGTGTGCTGAAAAATAGGTCAATAATTCTTCTTGTGTAATTCCCAATAGGTCATCGCTCCAACGGTGGAGGCTTAAGTCTGTTAAATTGTTCAGGTCGGAGAAGAGACTCACCTTACTGAATTTGGAGACGCCTGTGATGAATAGAAAGCGCAGGTGCCCCTTTGCATCCAAATCTTTTAAAGGCGAAAAGAAATCCTTCAAAACGTCTCGATTCTTCTCTGCTTTTTCTAAATCCGTTAGAAAGCTCGTAATCGGACTGTCGTATTCATCTACTAAAAGTACAACTGATTTTCCTTTTTTAGCAATTTGCTTCACCAACGTATCAAGCTGTAAGGCAATATTTCCACTTGGCAATTCAATGCTATACTTTGCTGCATATTCGTGCAATAAAAATGAAATACCACTTGCTAAATCTGTAGTACTTCCTTTTCCTAATTTGGAGAAATTAAACTGCAAAACAGGATACGCCTCAAAATCATAATCGGTTTGCTCGTGAATATACAAGCCCTCAAACAACTCTTTTTCGCCCTCAAAAAGATGCTGAAACTTGGAGAGCAGTAAAGATTTACCAAAGCGGCGAGGGCGAGATAGGAAATACAAATTCCCATTTTGGATGATGTGGTGTATTTGCTTTGTCTTGTCCACATAGATCAAGTCTTCTTCTCTGATCGCTCTAAAGTTCTGTCTGCCTGTTGGTAACTTCCTCATGGGGCAAAGATAGCGTATTTGATGCTGTTTTGCTAGTTACGCTCGCTCCCATATCTCTACGCTGTACAAACTTAGCCTTCGCTGCACAATACACTTTACAGGAGTCTTCCGAAATCCTTTCGGAAACAAATCCCTGTCATTCGGAAACAAATCCTCAAAGTTCGGAAAGTTTGTTTGCCTGCTGCTATTGTGCCGCTTAGTTTTGGTGTGATATACTCTAAGGTTAAATATGGCATATTGCTTATCCTTTTATTAATAAGATCGTCACTATTGTCTTAAAAGAGGCTTCTATCCTTAAAAGGTCTTGTGTCATTATTGTCATGTATAGATAGCTATGAGCGAATTTTTTTTTACCCAGTTTAAACCTGCTTGTCTTGTAAATAAAGTCTATTGATACATGAAAAATTTTGACCTAGCAAATGCTGGTGGATTAAGGAATCCGCTACGCCTATTCTCTTTAATACTCCAATCAGGTGCTCGCATTTTTTGCTTACTGTGCCTGTTCACTTTTAGTCTCTTTACAACGAAAGGGGTATGTCAAACAGATGTGGACTATGGTGACTTAGTAGATACAAATAATGGTACAGGTACTGGCAACTATGAAACCTTAGCAGCCAATGGTGGTCCGTCACATATCATTACCTCGGACCTACAATTAGGAAGACGGATTGATGCGGACACCAATGGGCAACCCTCTATCTTATCCAATGGAGACGATGATGATGGAAACGATGATGAAGACGGTATTGCGATCTTTCCTGCTTTCATACTAGGCGAGGTCGCAACCTTTACTGTTGACTTGACGAATACAACGGGCGAAGGTGCGAATTTGTACGGATTTATTGATTGGAATAACGATGGAAGTTTTGACGATATAGATGAAGCGGCCGATGTCGTGATCGTGAATGATCAAGCTACAACGGCGGATATTGTATTTAATGTACCAGCAGGAGCGGTCACAGGTGCAAATTTGGGAGCAAGGTTTCGCCTCACTACAGATGACCTATCAGCACTACCGCAAGCATCCGAGGGCGCAGCAAGTGATGGCGAAGTCGAGGATTATTTGGTTCAAGTACTCAATCCTACTCTCTGCATTCCTGGATCAAGACTTGTGATTGATGATTTTAATGCCTCCCCTGGATTTGAGTTAGAGACCGATATGGTTGGTTCTCCCGAGTTTTTGGAGCAAGCAACCACTAATTCACTAGGTGGATCGGTAGGATTGTATACGATCCTCCAAAGCAATGGCGGTAGTATGTTTAGCTTTAGTAAGTTTTTTGTGGACGATGGTACACTTAGCGTGAATGAAGGTACTAATGGAGATACTGATTCTTACATTACTTGGGATGGACCTGCAGCCAACCCGACACCCAATACAGTAGATGCAACTACAGGCTTAGGGGGTATTGATTTTAGTGGTTCTACTTTTCAAATTGATTATATTGAATCTGATGAAATTGATGTAAGCAGCACACGAACAGTTACGTTGAATTTAACGCTGTGGAGTAGTCCAACTGCTATTTCTCAAACCACATTGGTCATCGATTCGTCATTGACTTTTCTGCAAACACTCACGTTCCCAAATCCTATAGCGATTGCAGGGGGTGGAGCAGATTTATCTGCTGTGACTGCCATACAGTTGCATATAGATACTGAAGGAACAGCTATTGATCTCGTCCTTGATAATTTGCAAGCAGTATGCCAAACAAGAGCAGACTTTGGAGATTTACCAGACGCAAGTAGTACGGTGGGAGATGGTACAGCATCTGGTAACTACCAAACCTTGGCAATAGACAATGGTCCCTCGCACATCATTGATCCGATGCGAGAGTTATTTATAGGTACAGGAGTAGATGCAGACAGCGATGGACAACAATCTTCACTTGCCAACGGAGATGATGATGATGGAAACGATGATGAAGAATTCATATTGCCACAATTTGATCTCAGTGTCCCAAATCCAACACTGACCATTCCTGTCACCAACAACACGGGAGTAGACGCAAAATTCTATGCCTTCTTTGATTGGAATGTCGATGGACAGTTCTCGGGAATAGATGAGGTCATTGCACCGCAGACAGTAGGTCAAGGGTCGAGTAATGTTGTTTTGAACCTGAATGTTCCCGCTAGTTCAGTGGGGAATATGATTGGCGTACGTTTCCGATTGACTACTGATATGGACTTAATGAATTCTACAGATGACCGATCAGTTGGACCAGCAATAGATGGTGAAGTAGAAGATTATATGAGTGTTGGTGGAGTTTTGCCAGTAGAATTAGTAAGTTTTAAAGGGAGCATAAAAGACTGTCAAGTCATACTAAACTGGGCAACTGCTAGCGAAGAAAATTTCTCACACTTTGAGGTGCAGCGTAGTATCAATGGTAAAGTATTTGAGCACCTAGACAAAATAGCAGGAGCAGGTAATTCTACAGGTTATAATGAATATCAACTGATTGATGACACCCATGCACAAACGCAGTATTATCGCTTAAAGATGATAGATGAGGACGGAACGTATGAATACTCAGATGTGATTGCAGTGAGTAGCGATTGCGATACAAAATCAGTTGATTTGAGCGTGTATCCAAGTCCAATAGACAAGCATGAATTTCTAACAGTTGAGTTCTCTGCATCGAGTCATACGACAAAGCTGATTATTACTGATTTAATGGGGCAACAGCTAATACAACTCGACGTCTATACGATTGACGAGGGTCGGATTAAATTCCAAGTAGATGTCAGTTCACTTGCAGCAGGAGTTTACTTTATTACAAATGAACTAGGTCAAGTACAGCAGTTTGTAGTGACTGAGTAAATACCTAAGTCTAATTTAAGCTCAATAATTGATCCAGTTTGGCTCTAAATGATTTCATTTGGTCGAGTATCTCTAGAAAGATATCGCCAACTATTAAATTTCGTTTGTTTTCGTTTAGAAGGACGTCGAGTCCTTCCAAACGAATCAAGGTTTTTTAAAGGTAGAAGCGGCGAATTTCGCCGCTTCTACCTTTAAAAAACCTTGATCAAATCAT
>JBCCRX010000243.1:0-10505 GCA_039201015.1 Bacteroidota bacterium
AATTCGCCGCTTCTCCCTTTAAAAAACCTTGATCAAATCATATGGGCTCGACTTGTCCGCCTAAGGCGTGACGCCCATATGATTTGAAGATAAACGTGAGCTTCCATAAATAATGCTGACCAAATGAAATCATTCAGAACCGCTTTTTTATACAAACTGGATATTTGATCCAATTACCTTCTTTTTTACTTGCGCAACGATCGTCTTCCCGTGATCGCGCGTATTTTCGATGAATAGCTTACTGGTTCGCATACCCGCACAGATCACACCCGCTAGATACACATTCGGTAAATTGGTTTCTAGGCTCACTTCGTCGTGTACTGGAATTTGTGCTTCGTCATCGGGTACATGTACACCGAGTTTTCTTAGAAAATCAAAATTAGGACGATAGCCCGTCATCGCCAGCACGAAATCATTGTTGATCGTGATGACTCCTTTTGGTGTGTTGAGTCGGACTTTCTCTAGAGAGATTGCCTCAACAGTAGTATTGAAATATGCTGGAATAGAGCCTTCTTTGATACGGTTTTCCAAATTCGGTTTTATCCAATATTTCACTTTTGGACTAATGGCTTCAGCCCGGATCGCCATAGTCACTTTTGCTCCTTTTTGCCACAATTCTAAAGCTACTTGGGCCGCAGAATTTTTTGCACCAATCACCAAAACTTCCTGCCCGATATAAGGATGTACATTATCGTAGTAATGCTTCACTTTTGGTAAATGCTCACCTGGCACATTCAGTAAATTGGGGGTATCGTAGTAGCCCGTTGCTAGCGCCACCGCAATCGTTTTGTATTGACCTTTGCTAGTGAATATGGTGTAATGTCCATTTTCAGCTCGCTCCATTTGCTGCACAGCTTCGTAAAAATTTATCTTCAAATCCCAGTGTTGATGCAAACGGCGATAGTACTCCAGAGCCTCTCGGCGAGTCGGTTTTTCTGTGTGTGAAACAAAAGGGGTGTCTCCTATTTCCAGTCTTTTGGAAGTAGAAAAAAAAGTCATATTGGTCGGGAAGTGATAGATAGAATTGGCTAGCATGCCTTTTTCCAAAATCAGATAATTGAGACCTGCTTTGGCTGCTTCTATTCCAATATTGACACCTGTCGGACCGCCTCCTACTATAATTAAATCGTACATCTAACTTGTATGTTTTTGATGATAGTGACAGGGCTTCTATTTGTAAGCTAATAGCAAAAGGCTAAAAGCAATAAAAGTCCTATCTAATCAACCCTTCAGCCACGCTGGCGGTTCATATCCAAAACGTTCTACCTCAAAAGAAAACATAGCGCTGACCATAGCGACAGTTTCTTCATCGTAAAGTGAACTGTAGTCTTTTTTGGGACGAATACCTGCTTTGTAGGTTGGAATGCGTTTGGCATCAAAAGGAATCTCCAATTGTTCACAAACTGCTTTCACGCCACCTGCTAAATCTTCGTATCGAATGAAATAATCCATGCACATGTCATTCTGGATAAAATATTTATCTCGATCTATGTACATCTTGCCCGCAATCAACCAGTTTTTAAACTCACGTTTCATAATAGGCGGAATGCCATTGTGCGCCACATCGTGGTAGCGTTTCAAGAAACGACGTCGGTAATAGTACCAGCGCGATTGGTTGGGAAGGGCTTTGTTTTGAAAATGAAAGGCAGAAATCACCTTATCGAAAGGATTGCGCACCACGCAAAATTTAAAATAAGAATGCCATTTTTCGTCATCTGCCAGACGCTCTTTAATCAAATGCGCAGGCATGTGATTCCACCACTTCAATTCAGCAGTATCACGCGGACTTCCTCTATATCCGATGACACCCGAATCAGATTCGTACATCTCACGCAAGTGCATTTCCTTCCACGCGCCTTCGGGCATACAATAGGGCTCAAAGTAAGCTTCCACCGAAGTGCCTGCGGTCTTATAAGTCTTGGTGTAGATGAATTTTTTGCGATGACTAATGAGCATATATCTTGTTTTCTTTCGTCAGCTTAAATCTATCCTTCAAAAGATCATAAGTCGCATTATATTGCGTTTTAAATCTTCTCAATTCATCCCTTCGGGCCTTGGAATAGCTGAGATTCGCAGCGATGTCTTTTGCCAGTTCTCCTCCTGTTTGCAGCAGTCGAATGCGCTTCCTAAATACGCCTCTTTTTGCGGCTTGATAGGCAGTTTTCCAAGCAGTTTTTCGCTCTTTTAATAGATCACTATAAATTGATAAAATGACGGAGGAAGCCCCAAAACCCGCCTGTACTTTTCTTAAATATTCGCGTGTCATCCGATCAATGGGAATATGGTGTTCAAACCGAAGTTTCGGACTGTAAAACAAGCGATAGCCCAATAATTGAAGGGACATACATAGTTCTGCATCCTCACCTGCGGTCAGTTTATCGCCGATTCTACCTGTCAAATACAACTCATGTAAATCGTATAATTCTTTCAAGGCACTTACTCGAAAGGCACTAGATGCACCCCATAAAAAACTGCGGTCAGAATAGCCTTTTTTCTCTCCTTGGCGACCAACCGCGTAGGCGTATTGAAATTTTTCCCACCAAGTAGGTAAATCAAATTCTTCTGGCACAGCAAGGAAACCATCGCCCGCACAAACTGCCACATCCTCATAGGCTTCAAAAATATCAAACACTTCTTGTACGTAATTGGAACTAATCGAATTGTCATCATCCACATAAATGAGGTAGGACTTTTGAGCTTCTTTCAACCCCCTTGCCTTAGCGTGACTAAGTCCCGCATTAGGTTCTACGAAAAGACTAAAAGGCACATTGAGAGCAGCTTTTTCCCATAGTTCTCGCGCCACTAACCCACTCCCGTCTTTAGAATTATTATCAATTAAAATGACCTCCCAATCAATAGAATCACTCACCTCTTGTGCTGCAATATGTGCTAGAGTCGAAGGTAATCTTTTTGCTCCATTGTAAGTACAAATGATGACGGAGACGCCTTTTTTGTTTGCCATTTTTCTATTTTTTTTGAGACAAGCAAAGGTAAAAAATAGAGGTACATTCCAAGAACAATTTGGGGCTTTCTTCGATACTAACAAGGGATTTGAGGCTAAGAATAGGCTTTAGATTTTGTAAATTAAAATAAATTTTTCATTTTGCAATCTCAATGTTTTGGAAGGGTAAAAACGAGTAAAAATATCAATTAATAACAGGTAGTAATTATTCTGCAACTAGCTATTAAAGTTAGTAGTTAGGCAAATAGGTCAATCTACTCCAAGACTTTGTATCTAGCTAATTGCGAACAGCTAATAGCCTAATAACAGAGAAAAAACTGACTTATAATATGTTTCAATCAAAGATAGCTGGAATAGGTTTTTACGTTCCAGAAAAAGTGGTGACGAATCACGATTTGACTAAGGTAATGAAGACTTCTGATGAATGGATTCAGGAGCGCACAGGGATCGTAGAAAGACGCTATGCAGAAAAACACAAGGAGAATACTTCTGTGCTTGGCGTGAAAGCAGCTAAAATTGCGATAGAGCGAGCTGGTATCACAGCAAAAGACGTGGATTTTATCGTTTTTGCGACATTAAGTCCAGATTATTATTTCCCAGGCAGCGGTGTCTTATTGCAAAGAGAAATGGGCATGCAAGGCATTGGCGCACTAGATATTCGCAATCAATGTAGCGGTTTCATATATGGTCTGTCGGTTGCTGACCAATTTGTGAAAACGGGCATGTATAAAAATGTTTTGCTAGTGGGAGCGGAGATGCACTCTTGTGGCTTGGACTTTTCGACTAGAGGGCGCAATGTAACAGTGATTTTTGGAGACGGTGCAGGAGCGGTTGTGCTTCAACCTTCGGAAGATGAAAATCGCGGCGTGCTCTCTACACACCTGCACGCGGACGGCGATCATGCAGAGCGATTGGCTTACATCAATCCAGGTTCTCACGGAGGCGTCTATTTAGAGGAAGAACGATTCGGCTATCCAGATCAAGAATTTGGTGGTGCATTTTTGACGAACAAATCTTGGGAAGAAGAAGATATATACCCAAATATGGACGGTCAGCACGTCTTTAAATATGCCGTGACGAAATTTCCAGAAGTTATTAAAGAAGCACTGGATGCCAATGGCTATGAAGGTTCGGATATTGATATGTTTGTGCCACATCAAGCCAATTTAAGGATCAGTCAGTTTGTTCAAAAACGCCTTGGCTTGAGCGATAAAAAAGTTTGGAATAACATTCAAAAATATGGCAATACCACGGCTGCTTCTATTCCGATTGCACTCTGCGAAGCATGGGAAGCAGGAAAAGTGAAGGAGGGCGACCTAGTTTGTTTAGCCGCTTTTGGTAGTGGATTTACGTGGGCGTCTGCGCTGATTCGGTGGTAAATTTGCCTGAGAATTTCATATATGATTTTTTATAATGTTAAGGAAATCCTAACCATATGTGAAACTTTACTAAAAAATGCGAAAAACTTAGAGTTCGTGCAACCAAATGGGTACAATTAGCGTCTATATATGCAAATAAAAGGACGAAAATTAAAACATGCTACCACACAAAACTAAAGAAGCAAATCAGTGAGAGTAAAGTTTCATACGTAAATTTGGCTCCTACGCAATGTAGGAGCTTTTTTTTTTTGCTTTTTTCTGACGAAACACCGTCCTTTTGCCTACAACTTAATTTTCTTCCCCTTGTTATACACTCGTCTCTCAAAATCAATAGTTTTCAATGATTACAAGAAAAAGTGAGATACAAAATCCTCTTTTTTTATTGAGACAATTTACCTGCCACGAGGCAAGCACATTAAGCAAATTCAAACCATACTGACTACATGGCACTATTTGGCAAGACGGGCGTACTCCTAGTCAATCTAGGCACACCAGACTCTCCCAACCGAGCAGATGTAAGACGCTACTTAAAAGAATTTCTGTTGGATAGAAGGGTCATTGACTATCCGTGGTTAGCGAGGAACATATTGGTGCGCGGCATTATTGCGCCCTTTCGCTCTGGCAGTTCTTCTAAACTATACAAGGAGTTGTGGACAGAAAATGGTTCTCCGCTCAAATATTACGGCGAACTGGTGGCGGAAGGTGTACAGCAAGAACTGGGTGAGGAATACATCGTTGAATTAGCGATGCGCTACCAAAGTCCTTCGGTGGAGATTTCTCTAAAAAAGCTAATTGAGGCGGATGTATCAGAAGTAATTGTCTTTCCGATGTTTCCACAGTACGCTTCCGCGACCACTGGCTCTGTACACGATGAAGTAATGCGTTTACTGAGAAAGGAAGAAGCTATTCCAAACGTTCGCTTCATCAATTCTTATTACGATTACGAACCTATGATTGATGTATTTGCGGAAAATGCACGTCAATTCGATTTGGATGATTACGATCATATCCTTTTCAGCTATCATGGTCTGCCTTCCCGCCAACTCAAAAAGGCAGATCGCAACAATCATTGCAAACGCAACAGAAATTGCTGCCAAACGATCAGTATCAGGAATCAATTTTGCTATTCCGCACAGTGTCACGCTACAACAAAGGCATTGGTCAAAAAACTCGATCTTAGAAGAGATCAATACACTACTTGTTTCCAAAGTCGGTTGGGTCCAGAAGAATGGGCAAAGCCTTACACGAGTACGATTATAGAGGAGCAAGCGGAAAAAGGAGCAAAACGTCTGTTGGTTTTTAGTCCTGCTTTCGTTGCGGATTGTTTGGAGACGATTGTTGAAATAAAAACCGAGTACCAAGAAGAATTTGAGGAAATGGGCGGCGAGCACGTAGATTTAGTGCCTAGCTTGAATGATAATCCAAAATGGATAAAAGCAGTAGCGGATTTGATAGAATTGAATAATGTGAAAAAAAGACAGTTGGTGTCGTATTAATAGTAGTTGAAGTGTGCAAGTGAGATAAGGAACTGGATGGCGCATTGCGAATTTTAGAATTATTTTCAAAATTCTTATAATTGCAGGACTTTTCCTGACGTTAAGGAAGGTATTCAAATTCAGAGCATCCGTTCTCTCACTACTATTAAAAATCATCGTTTTTTTTATGAAGCATATTCTGGCACTATTCCTGTTCAGTATCTCCTTGTCTGCTTGTGGAGGACTATCAAAAGGCGACGGCAATTCAGGTGGAAAACCTTTTCAAAGCAAAACGCTATTTACGCATTCTCTTCGGCAAAAAATAGAAGAAACTGCCGATATTAAAAAAGTGCAATTCTACACTACCAGAGCCATTAAAATGAAACGCGCTTCTTCTTCCGAAGAACTCGAAGTGACGACAGACGGAAAAGTCGTATTGAAAGAAGGTGACCGCAAAGAGAAAGTGGAATTGGAGCGCAACTTACCAGGTGTTTGTATCGCCGCCTACGAAGATCGTTTACAGATTAGTTTTAGCGAAGGCACTTACCTCATCTTTAGAAAAGACTTCAGCGGAACCTATAGTCTGCTCGTCGAGCGCGACATTCGTGGCATCGCTAAAATACAGTACGGCACAGAAACTTACGAATTGCAAGCGGGCAGTGACGAAGCCAAACTCGCCATTGATAAACAGTTCAAGAATGAAGATGAAAATGATGAACGCAACGAAAGCGGTCGTCGAATTGGAGGGGGGCTGTAGGTAAGTTCTGTTTTTTGGAAAATTTTTATCACAACTTTGACAATCAGAAGACGCTCAATGGTTTCATCTGGTCAGTATTATTTATCGAAGCTCACATTTGTCCTCAAATCATTTAGAGCCAATTAGAATAGACCTCCGAGCTTTCAGCAAAGCTCGGAGGTCTTTATAAGTGAAGAAATTGAAAAAATCGCCTGCTCTACACCTTCATTCCTACCTTCGCACCCGCCTTCACTTTTTCGACCACATCAGGATTCAGCAGCGTGGAAATATCGCCTAGATTGGATGTATCGCCCGAAGCAATTTTGCGCAAAATACGGCGCATAATTTTCCCAGAACGCGTCTTGGGTAGCCCAGGCACAATTTGCACCAAATCTGGTTTGGCGATTGGTCCAATGACTTTCGTGACTTCAGCGCGGATTTCTTTGATGAAAGCAGCCTCATCCGCCACCGCATCTTGCACAATGACGTAAGCATAGATGCCTTGTCCTTTGATGTCGTGTGGATAACCTACTACGGCACTTTCTACCACATTTTCGTGCTCATTAATGGCATTTTCGACTTCCGCTGTTCCCATACGATGCCCAGAAACATTGATGACATCATCCACTCGTCCGACAATCCGATAGCGTCCTTGCTCATCGCGTCTTGCGCCGTCTCCTGTGAAGTACAAATTATCAAAAGAGGAAAAATAAGTTTGCCGACAGCGTTCGTGGTCGCCGTAAGTCGTGCGCAGCATGGAGGGCCAAGGAAACTTAATGCACAACAGACCATCTTCTGGATTTCCTTTCATTTCTACGCCTTCTTTATTCACCAAAATCGGTTGGATGCCTGGCATTGGGTAAGAAGCGAAGCAAGGCTTGGTATCTGTGATATTGGGCAGTGGCGTAATCATCATGCCACCCGTTTCGGTCTGCCACCAAGTGTCAATAATTGGTGCATTGCCTTTGCCTACTTTTTCATTGTACCATTCCCAAGCTTCTTGATTAATTGGCTCACCCACCGAACCAATAACTTTCAGACTACTCAGATCGTATTTATCCACGTATTCATCGCCCTTTGCCATCAAAGCCCGAATTGCAGTGGGCGCAGTGTAGAACTGATTGACCTGGTGTTTGTCCACCACTTCCCAAAATCGTCCAGCATCGGGAAAGGTCGGTACGCCTTCAAACATCACGCTCGTCGCACCCGCCAAAAGCGGTCCGTAAACAATGTAGGAATGTCCCGTAATCCAACCAATGTCAGCAGTACACCAATAGACGTCGCCTTCTTCGTATTGGAAGGCATTTTTGAAGGTGAAGCAAGTGTAAACCATGTAGCCGCCGCAGGTATGCACGACGCCCTTTGGCTTGCCTGTCGAACCAGAAGTGTAGAGAATGAATAGCATATCCTCACTGTCCATAGCTTCTGCGGGGCAGTCCCCGCTTTGTCCATCTACCTCATAGTGCCACCATTTATCTACTTTTTCATTCCAAGCAATGGCTTCGCCCGTATTTTTATGCACCAAAACGGTTTCGATGCTATCACAACCTAAGGCTAGTGCCTCATCTACCACTTTTTTGACTGGAATATTCTTTTTACCACGGCTGTTGTAGTCCGAGCAGATGACCATTTTGCAAGTCGCGTCTTTGATACGATCTGCGAGGGCAGAAGCTGAAAAACCCGCAAATACGACAGAATGAATCGCTCCGATTCTAGCACAAGCCAACACACCAATTGCCAGTTCAGGCACCATCGGCATGTAGAAACAGACCCGATCTCCTTTTTCTATTCCATTGGCTTTCAACGCATTGGCAGTTTTGCAAACCGCTTCGTGCAATTCTTTGTAAGTGTACTTTTTCACAGCATCTGCTGGATTGTTCGGTTCCCAGAGAATCGCCACTTGATCGCCTTTAGTCGCCAGATGCCGATCTAGACAGTTTTCAGTGATGTTCAATTTTCCACCCAAAAACCACTTGACATCAGGTTTACGAAAATCCCATTCTAGGACTTTGTCGTATTTTTTTTGCCAAGTAAAGGTATCCGCTTGTGCCGCCCAAAATCCTTCTGGATCGTCCACACTTTCTTTGTATGCTTTGTGGTATTCGTTTAATGTTTTGATTTGTAATGTCATTGTTTTTTATTTTAGTCCATCATTAGCTTCTTCAGGATTGGAATACGAACTAGATGGATTATGAACAGATATTACTAAGGCAATCGCAAGAAATTTTTTTCTGTTTATAATGCTGATATGTTTATTTATTTATCTGACAACCATTGACTAAAAAAAGTAAAATCAAGGGAATTTGTGCAATAAACAGATAAACAATTCAACGAATAAACAAAGTCTAGCTTTTAACAATTGCCATACAGATATTGCTCTTTCATTAGCTTCTTCTCTATCGAACTTGCAATCCTTCGTATCCACATTTATACTTTCATAAAAAGTCAGTGTTTCTTTCCAATTGTTTTCAATTTTTTTTGTGTCGTGATTTTATTTATTCGGATTCATTATCTATGACGCTATTATTGTTTTTGTCATATATTATTTTTTGCTTTAAGTCTAGTAAAATCAAAGCAGAAGCTTTGCAGTTGTTTAGTTTAAAGCGATTGAGCAAAGATTTACTGGCAATCATTGGCATATTAAGAAATTGACTTTCTGCCCAAGTTTCATTATCTGATTTTTCGTAATCATTAATACTCCAGATTAGTTGCTTGGCAGCTTCGGGTAAGTCATAATCATGGGGGCTTTCCGATTCAGCATATAATAAAAGATCATTCGTTTCCGCTCTTATTTCTTCTGCCTTCCCTGCTTTCACCAAATAGCGAGTAGATACCGTTCGATCATTTCGATTAACTGCTTTTTCAGATATTAGTTGGATTACACGATCAATTGCTTGATTCTGTTTTTTAAACCCATAATAGACTAAAGCGGAAAATTCACCTTCTGCCTTTCTCATTTTCAATGCATTAGGGTCGAGTTGTTCAAACAAGTGACTATTAAGCGTATCATAGATTGCAATAGAATCAAGCAGCGACTGATTAGCTTCCTCAAAAGCATTTAATACCTCGTTCTTGCAAGAAAACTGAACCAATACAATCAAAACCAGCCCATAAATCGATTTCATATCGCTGCCTTTTAACAAAATCTAATAGTAACTGATGTTACGCACTAGTATATTTTGGTGCGAGAAATATAGTAGCTCTTCAAAGCTACCGTGTTTTGAATTAGAGTGGCTGCCAGCCTCCTGCCTTAGGCGTGAGGCTGATACCCGACGATTTGTAAACAGGTAGCACTTTGTGCCGTTTGCAATTTGGTGCTTTGCGTAACATGAGGTAGTAAATTAGAATCTAAATAAGCCTAAGGATCAGGCAATCAAGGAAGAGCGACCTTCATTTTATACAAAGTCTTCATTTTGCCAATTACCGCGTTTTATTTCTTCTTTTTGCGCTTTTGGTAGATCATCAAGTTTAAAGTTTTCTGTCTGTTCGGGTGGCAAGGCAAAAGGAGAAGATTGTTGTATTTTATTGATTTCTTTCTCTATCTCACGTTCTTCCCAATCTTCCGTTAGAATATCCGTACCAGGTAAACCAAAAACAGTGAAATAATGAATCATTATAGCAATCAACCATGGAATCATAGGGTAAAAAAACCAAACTTGTGGTTCTTGATCCATAGTCACCAAATTAATGATGAAAAAGAAGACACCCACGGCAATATAGACTCCCAAATGAACATAGAATCCCTTCTTTTTTTCTACTCTTCTTTTAGCTAATTTGTATTGGCGATCTTCCATGGTGTGATTTAAATAAAGTGGTTCTTTGAAAATTTTTGTGATCTAGCTGTACGATTTCAGGCAATAACATGTTCTTTTTGTCTTAGCACAAAAAGAACCAAAAAAGCCAAGACTGAATTTCTTTTTTAGCGTTGCAAAAGCACCAAAAAGACTAAACAA
>JBCCRX010000244.1:0-10460 GCA_039201015.1 Bacteroidota bacterium
CGGTAAAACTGCCGATTCCTCTCTCCCTCCAAAAGAATTTTCGCGCCGAAGGCGCGGAAAACTGCTGAGTTTGCTGATTTTTGGAGACTTTTTTCTTTCACCGCAAAACGTTACAATCAGCGCTTCTCAAAATTAAAACAAACTTAGTTTACAGTGTAATAAGTGCAAGTACTTAAATTATCACACCATTTTATCTGCACAATGGGAACTAGCAAAAGCATCGGGTTTGGCTTTAAAAACAAAGCCCATGCCTAGGATATAGCCCATAGCTTCTTTCAATGCTTTGTTGGACTGGAAGTTGGGATCAGTATTGATGTCTGCGTGCACTTCTAGCTCTACCTTGTATTTATCTAATAGATCGCATAAGCTATAAGCCACTTCTACGGACTTACCTACTTCTAGTATCATCCGCTCTTTTAAAGTCATTTGCTGCTCCATTTTATAGTTGGTAATGAACATGAAGCCACCTTTTTTCTCGCGCAAAAATACGATGACCGTAGCAAATTCTACGATTTTACCACGTACTTGCGAGTCCGTACCAATACACACTTTGAGCTTATGACCTGCTGCGGTTTCTTTAAGAATGGTCTTTTCCACCGCTTCTTTAATTGGCAGTTCGATGCGTTGACCATTCAAGCGTCTCCACTTCATGGTGTTTGTTTGTTGTTGAGAAAAAGGCATGATTGATGCGTTTCAGTTGTTTTTAATCTTAGAAGCTGTTTGAATTTAACACTTCGATTTTGTTATGCCCCTTTTTTCACCACTTATCGTTAGCAAAATACTCATCAGCCAGAGGCAGACAAGTTTTAGCGATGGCTAAACTCCGTTTTTGCTGCCTCAATTGGTAAAAAAATGACCTATAACAATTCTCAAAAAATAAATCAAAACAGCTTCTTATGTTTTCTAATTTTTCACTAACAAAAAAAGAATGTTTGTCAAGTTAAAACATAATTCAAATCTGGATTCAAGTAAGCAAAATTAAATTTTGTTCTTGTGTTCGATCAAATAACCACAATATACTATTGACTGCCATATAAAAATTATTTTTGCCCTTAAATAGTTCCTTTGTCAACACTTTTTTACAATCGAACACCTCCAAATCGTATAAGATAATATCTTAATCATGTCAAAAAAGTTTACACATTTAGATGAATCTGATTTACCTAGCATGGTAGATGTGGGAGCAAAAAAAGCGACGACTCGTGTGGCTCGCGCTAGGAGCATTCTGGTTTTAGGAGATGAAATAATGAACTTACTGAAAGATAAGGAAATATCCACCAAAAAAGGACCTGTTTTTCAGACTGCTATCATTGCAGGTATCATGGCAGCTAAGAAGACGAGCGAATTGATTCCGCTTTGTCATCCGATTGGTTTGGATGATTGTAAGGTGCAAATCGCAATCAATGAACAAAGAGCCGTTGTGATAGACTGTACTGCACGGGTTAGGGGCAAAACGGGCGTAGAAATGGAAGCATTAACGGGTGCATCCGTCGCGGCACTGACTATCTATGATATGTGTAAAGCTTTTTCGCATGACATTGTGATTAAAGAAACCAAATTGATAGAAAAAACGGGTGGAAAGAATGATTTTTTGAGGGGTGAAGAAGATTGAAAAGACCAAGGACTTTTTTATCAAGTAGCGATTTGAAACAAAAACACTTTTTGGTGTAGTAGGGGAAGAAATACTGTTTTTTTAAATCAATTGAAAAAGACATAGATGCACCTATACTACATCAAACTCGCTTTTAGAAGCATTTGGAATAATCGACGATTTTCTATTATCAATGTTTTAGGTCTAGCAGTTGGCATAGCCTGCTTTCTACTTGTAGGAGGCTACATCTGGCAAGAATGGCGAGTGAATAAAGATTTACGCAATTTAGATCGGCAGTATATCATTCAGAGTAAGTGGAAGAACCCCAACATGGGGATTCCATACACCACTGCGGGTTACCTAACGCGTGCTTTGAAAGAGCATTATGCCCATTTTGTAGCCAATTACTATCGCTTTGATGGCATCACCTCTAATGTGTCTAAGGGGGAAAAAGTTTTTCGGGAAGGATTACAAATTGGAGACAGTACATTGTTGAAAATGTATGGGTTTCCACTGAAATATGGAGATGAGGATACTGCCTTGGATGCGCCTTTTTCTTTGGTGCTGACTACTGAAAAAGCCATAAAATACTTTGGTAAAGAAAATGTGCTTGGAGAATCCTTAGCTATTGAAAACTTCTCTGGAGAAGTCCGCAACTTTAATATTACGGGGGTTTTGGAAAAGAATCGACAAAATACCATCACTACCTTTAGCCCAAACAATGACAACCACTTTTTTATTCCCAGCAATAGCCTCTCGTTTTTTGGCAGAAGTATAGATACTTGGCATAATATTTACACATTAAGCTTTTTGGAATTGCCAGAAGGAGTATCGCCAGCAGATTTATCAATGCCGATGCAAAAACTAGTACAAGAAAATGCACCAACACATATTGCTGAAAATTTGGAGCCCTATCTTGTTCCGCTTAAAACATACCACCTGAATGTTGGTGATGGTAGCGTGAAAAAGATGATATATACATTATTCATCATTGCACTTTTTATTCTATTGATGGCAATTATTAATTTTGTGAATATCGCTATCAGTAGAGCAAATACGCGGATAAAGGAAATAGGCATCCGAAAAACTCTAGGCAGTCGCCGTTCTAGTTTAATGGTTCAGTTTTACGTTGAAGCTTGGATTTTGGTCAGTAGTGCAGCCGTTTTTGCATTAATTATTTATGCTTTAGTCCACCCTATTGCTAGTAGTTTTTTAAGTAATGAAGTCACTAGCTTGCTCAATTATCCTTGGTACTTTGTACTTTTCTTGTTTGCCCTTATTGGTACAATTACTCTACTGGTAGGCACTTATCCAGCCTTAATTATCTCTAGCTTTCAAGCTGTCCAAAGTATGAAAGGACAACTGACCAAAGTGAAAAATCATGCTTTATTAAGAAAAAGTCTGCTCGTTTTTCAATTCTTTGTGGCAATGGTAGTTTTAATTGTAGCTAATATTATCAATCAACAAGTTCAGTATTTTTTCAACAAAGACTTAGGCTACGATAAGGATTTGGTCATCTCTGCCGCAGTTTCCAGAGATTGGACGGCCGAGGGAGTAGCAAGAATGGACAATTTTAGAAAACAATTAGCTGCCCTTCCTGTCGTGCAAGAAGCTTCACTTTCTTATTCCATTCCTGACGGAAATACAGCAGGACAGGAAGCCCTCTACAAGCTTGGTTCAGATTCAACTAATGTAGTAGCAGCAGAATCTATTATGATAGATGCTTACTACACGAAAACTTACAATATTCCCTTAGCTGCTGGACAACTTTATACCCCTAATGCGCCTCAGCAGAGTACGCATGAATTACTGATAAATGAAGCAGCGAGCAAAGCATTAGGCTGGGAGAATCCTTCTGATGCTGTGCGACAGCACTTGCGATTGGTGAGTAATTCTACTCCCTTTGTTATAAAAGGTGTACTCAAAAATTATCACTATGGTTCGCTACATCAAGAGATTCAAGCAGCCATTTTTCCGAATGTTCATTCGACCAATCTTTACCGCTTTTTTTCTCTAAAACTAGATACTAAAAACGTGCAAGCATCCCTAACCGCTATTCGGCATAAGTGGACAGAGTTGATGCCCAATACGCCTTTTGATTATCAGTTTCAGGACGAGGCACTTGCAGCTTTGTATATCCGAGAGTTTCGATTACAAAAAGCTGCTTATGCCGCAACAATTCTATCTATCATTATTGTACTTTTGGGTGTCTTTGGTATGCTTACATTGAGCATCCAAAAGAGGAGACGAGAAATTGGTGTCCGAAAAATAATCGGTGCCAATACCATTCATATCATTGCACTTTTTTTAAAGGACTTTATAGCAGTTCTCCTATTTGCAGCTATATCGGCTGGACTATTAGCTTGGTATTTTTCAAGGATATGGTTAGAGGCTTATAGCTATCGCATTCCAATAACGATCCTACCCTTTTTGAGTGCTTTTATATTGTTGGTAAGTGTAAGTATTTCATTAATTGTGCTTCAATGTCTAAAAGCAAGTAGAATGAATCCCGTCGATGCAATTCGGCAGGTATAAGGCAACATATTGTAGCTTTCTAATACTTACTTTGCTTTAAACTACATCGTTTACGCAGCGTACTTGGACACATCTATTCTTGATTTATAACAGGACTATTTTCCGCCTAATTTCACTTTGAAAAGCCTTAGAGAACCTAGGCTATCTGCGGTTTTCAGAGCCAAATTATACGAAAAATATCCTCTGTTCTAATTTCAATAATAATTATGTCCAAGTACTTAAAGCTGCTTCTTCTTCCAAAGATTTCAAATATTTATTGAGTCGCTCCATCGGCTTAATAATTGCTACACGTCCAGAGCGAACAAATTCATAAATCCCAACTTCCTCTTTCAGTTCGTCCAACAGGGCTTCTGTTTCATGTTGCTGTCCTGTTTTTTCGATGACAACAAATTCTGGCTCTATTTCGAGGATTCGAGCATTGTGCTTACGCACCAACTTCTCAAGTTGTTGTCCCGCTGTGAATGCTTCGAGCGGTACTTTGTATAAGGCTAATTCTTGATGAACGATTTCATTATTTTCGTAAGCATAGGATTTCAGTACATCTACTTGCTTATCCAGTTGTGCGACTAACTTATTGACCATGTCTTCGGTTACAAGCACTTTGATAGTAAAACGATGAATTCCTTCTATAGAAGACTGAGAAGTTGTGAGGGCTTCCACGTTGATGTGGCGACGCGTGAAGACGGTAACGACGCGCTGCAAAACGCCCGTTTGGTGTTCTGTAAAAACGGTTAAGGTATATTCTTTCTTTTCCATCATTGTATTTACTTTTCACTAATTTGAAACTGTCGTTTCGCTGAAATTGATTTTGAAAAAATACATTTACAGCAGAAAACATATACATAATTAAAATTTTTCTACCAAAAATTTTAATTATCCCTTTGGATAGAGAGAAAAAATCAAAATTTTCAATTTTGATTTTTTCTCTCTGTCCAAAAGTCTCTCTTTTTACTTCATAGTCAGAATTAAATTTTGTTTTTTTGAACTTAAAATTAGCGAGACGTGAGTTGAAAGTTAAGAAAACAGCGTTTAAGACTACCCGTGTAAAATTGTACAAGGTAGAAGGCATCAGTATTATATTTGTAATACCACCTAAAATCAATGTAATACAAAGTCCTGTATGATCGAACAAGGTACATATTTTACAAATATTCTTTATTCAAAATTCTTTTCACGCCATCATACCACCATCCACAGGCAGCGCGTGTCCCGTCATAAAAGAAGATGCTTCGGAACTCAGCCAAAGAATCGCATCCGCAATTTCGGAGGCTGCGCCGTAGCGATTCATCGGAATGGTATATAGCAACTGCTCTCGTAAACCTTTTTTGGAAGAAAACAACTGCTCCAGCATCGGAGAATGGGTGAATACAGGACAAACCGCATTAATGCGAATATTTTTTTTGGCATATTCTAATGCCGCTACTTTGGTCATTCCTACGACGGCATGTTTGCTTGCCGAATAAGCCAAATTATTGGGTAAGCCTTTTAATCCAGCAACAGAAGCAATATTGACGATGACGCCTTGTTCTTGCGCTGTCATTTGTTGCAGTTCTTGTTGCATACAGTAAAACACGCCCGTTTGATTCACTGCAATCACCCTGTCCCAATCTGCTAGACCGTGTGCTGCTGTCTTGGCTGTTTTGGAAGGACCAATACCTGCATTATTAACAGCAATATCCAAACGACCAAATACACGCACCGTTTCTTCCAATAAGTTTTGCACTGCTCTATAATCCGCAACATCAGCTTTCACAAAAATCGCTCTTCCTCCCACCGATTCAATCTCTTTCACTGTCTGTTGACCTGCTGCTTCTTGGATGTCAGAAACTACTACTTTTGCACCTTTTGAAGCATACAAAAGAGCAGTTGCTCGACCAATACCCGATGCCGCTCCTGTAATGAGTACACTTTTGTCTTTAAAGTCCATGGAAATAGATGGATTGATGAAATATTTTTCGGGGCCTCGGTTATTTTTGTGGGAAATGAAAAAGTACTTTTTTCATTTCCTACTAAAAAGCGGTTTGTGGAGAGAGAAAATTATATAACTTTCTCTCTCCACAAAATTCCTCGATGGGCCTATTTTTCTTGCTAGATTATTATTTAATAACTCACTCGAACCAACTTCAAGCGATTTCTACGCTCACTCGGAATTAGCATCTCCTTAGCACCTGTCTGTACGGCTTCTCTAAATCGGAGACGCAATTTTTGATTTTCGGTACTCATTACGCTGTGCCGCTCGAAGTCACCATTGCCCCGAATGATGTATTCACTCACGGTGTTCTCTTCCTTTACTTCATCATTAAACATGAAATTTAAACTGCTAGGCGTTTTTTGTAAAAAATAAGAAGAGAAAATAGCTCCATCATCTTGCGAATATTGTTTCTTCCGCAGCACATTTTCCCAATGCCTTTCTCCGTCGGGATGAATGGAAATGACCAGCATGTGTTCATAATAAAAATCAATCATTCCAATCAAATCATTCCGAATCGTGCGACTGTAGTAGCCTGCTGTGCTCGCACCATAGTTTCTCTGATTGGTCTTCACTCGTTCTGCTACCATCAAAATACCACCATCTCTTCGCAATACAATTTCTTGCACTTGCGTATCAAAAATTCCTTTGTTTTTAGAAGGCGCATCTCTTTCTAAAAAGCTATTTACAAATTCTTCTTCAAATTCATGAAAATAAAAAGTGTAACTAGTCGGCGCATTTCTAGGAATTTTTAATAAAAAATAGCCCTTTGCCCAAGCCAGATTTTTCTCACCATACAATCCACCTGCGACCAATTGATTATTCAAATTATCATATTCAAAATAGACGTCATTCGTTAGTTTATCGCCTAAACTGATTTCGTTTTTTCGCACCGTCTTGAGGCTACCATCCTGATAGAAGACTTGATACAAATGGTCTTTATTGCGGCTTCGATAATTGTTTTTTAGAATGATGTAGTACATTTCACCTTCGTTGGTCACTACAATTTGGTGTGGATCGCGCGAGAATACAAGACTTTCAGGCTGAAAACTACTCTTCCATAGAAATTTCATCTGCTCAAAATCGAAAGCATATACATTGATCTCTCCACTGTTTTCTTCGTTGAAAATCAACATTTTAGAGCGATCATCAGAACGAACAATATCGTACTGCCGATCAGCGAATACAAAACCTAAATTGGTAATTGTTGCCGAATCTACCAGATTCGCACCAGCATCGTATTGATGTGCTTTAAGCATCATTTCGCTCTTCCAACGATGTTGATAAACGACATAGAAATGATCCTCTCTATGAACAATACCTAGCACTTCAGGTCGGCGTTTGTCCAGTTCTAAATCCTTTTCCCAGCTTACTTTCAAATCTTCGTCATAAGCCTGAACGCTAAACTTATAGTTGTTTTTATTTTGAAAAAGCAAGTACTGTCCTTTCAGTTTCCCGATCAAATCGTAAGATACATCGGTGCGCAGCACTAACTCTTCTGAAACCGTTACGACCTGTGCAGCAGTCCGAAAAAAAAGTAAAAAGCTGGAGCATAGAAAAAGCGTGATGTATTTCATATTTGGCAGATTTTAAAAATCAGCTAGTTTTAAGAGCATATTTCAGGTAAGTATTCAGTCCAATCTTGCCCTAAGTATGCTCTAAATCTAATGCCTTTTGTGCCATAAATGTTGTGAGGAACGCAAAATCATAAAATTTCACTTGTGGATATTTCTAAAAAATATCTGAGCGCAAATCTTGTTCAATGAATAATTCCTTCCTGCATCAATTCCTCCAGAACATTGTAGGGAATAGAAAATTCTTGTTCTCCCTGCACATAGGAAGCAATTTCGTAGAGACCGTAGGTGAATACAACGCCATCTGGCAGTAAGCCAAAATTATTAGGGACATAGAACTGATCGTTTCTGAAATCGTAACCTGCTTCTCCTAAATCTTCTTGAGAAGCAATTGCCATATCTTTCCTAAAAAACTCCTCTGCAATCTCTAAAAATTCTTCCATTACATTCGGTGCTATCAACTGCTCCAGCGTGATTTTTTTTCCCGTCTTGGGTTGGTAATTGTTATAGACCGTTCCATACAAGCCGTGTGCTCCGCCCGTAAAGTTATAAAAAGTAGTCTTGATACACAGCACTTTAGAAGTATTGGTCAGCACTTTTTGATTGCTTTCTGCATTCCAAGGCGACATGTCTGGAATGTCTTTCTTGTCTTGCGCATATTCCCTTAAAAAGCCGTTGGCGTAAGCAACCACATTGGTATATTCTTTTCCTCTTAAATCATCCAAAATCAACTGATTGATATTCTGAGCAGCACTATCTTCCTCTGTCGCTTCCAAACTTACATAGTTAATTTCAATACGCGCGCAAGTGTCTCCTGTGCAATTATCTTCCACCCTCAGCAAGCGTTCAATTGTGTAGCGGAGGCTGTCTGCCGTTCCTAATATCATTTCTGTTTTGTCTTCGGCGGGCACTTCGTTTTTACAAGCAAGTGCAAAGACAAACAGTATCAAAATAAAGGTCAAATTGAGTAAATATTTCATAAGAAAATTTGTTTAAAATTTGATTTGCAGAATCACAATGTAGCAATTTTTATTCATTTTCAAATACCTTTGCTTTACCCAAAGAAGACATTGCGGATTCTACTTTTCATCCATAAAACAATCACACGAATGTCCGAATTTCAGACTTATCTACAACTTGGCTTTGAGCATATTCTTGACCTGGAAGGCTACGATCACATTCTATTTATCGTTGCGCTGTGTGCGATATATAAGGTAGAACAATGGAAGAAAATTCTAGTCCTAGTCACTGCTTTCACGATCGGACATTCTATTACATTGGCTTTGGCAGCACTGGATATTGTACGATTTTCTCCCAGCATCATTGAGTTTTTGATCCCTGTGACCATACTGCTAACAGCACTCTACAATGTATTCAAAACAAATCACAATCAACACAAAGCGATCTTTAATTATTTGCTTGCGCTGCTATTTGGACTGATTCATGGTTTGGGTTTTTCCAATTTCTTTAAAGCTCTGTTAGGGCAAGAAGAAAGCATTGTAAAGCCCTTATTCGCCTTCAATATTGGCGTAGAATTGGGACAACTTATCATTGTTGGCATTATTATGTTCGTTGCATTTTTGGTGATGAATGTATTCCGTGCCAAACAAAGAGATTGGGTTATTTTCATATCAGGAGCAGCGGCTGGCATTGCATTGACTTTGATTTTAGGAAGTGAGTTGGTGAGCGAGTGGATGAGTACAGAAACGATTCCAAGACCGACTTTTGAGTAAATGATTTTGCCCACAAAGGAACTAGAAAGCTTGTTTTACGGTTTTTGACAAGACCTGAACTCGCAACCTTTTCATTTAAACAAAAAGCAGATCAATATGCTTTTTATGCTATAGGTTCAATTCTTCACATTCCTTTCCAACAAACAACAATTAGATGTCCATCACATTAGTTATCATCATCCTCACTTGTCTAGTTTCCTATCAGGCGCTGAACAACCAAGCCATGTTTCAGAAGTTGAAGCATTCGCCTTATCTGGAAGCTAGAGACAAAGAATACTATCGTTTCATTACTTCTGGATTCGTGCATGGTAGCTATATGCACTTGGGTATCAATATGTACGTTTTTTATATTTTCGGTGAGGCAGTGGAGTATTATTTTGTAGGTACTTTCGGAGAAGGTATGGGGCGAATCAACTTTCTCTTGCTTTATCTGCTTGCCATTGTGGTCGGTGATTTGCCCACTTACGCCAAGCACAAAGACAATCCAGGTTTTGCTAGCGTCGGTGCATCGGGCGCGACCTCTGCTATTTTGTTTGTTTTCATCCTGTTCAATCCATGGTCCACACTTTTACTCTTCTTTGTCATTCCATGTCCTGCCATCTTAGCCGCCATCTTATACGTGGTCTATTCTACCTGGGCTAGCAAAAACCAAAATGATATGATCGACCACGATGCGCATTTATATGGAGCCATTTTTGGCTTCTTGTTTGCTATTGCTTTAGAACCTTCTCTTTTTGGTATTTTCATGGAGCGTTTGGTAAATGGCTTTCCTTTTTGATGAATAGGGTTTGCTATGGAATAGTGAACCTGCTGAAGCAGTATGAATTGTCAAGCTTTAAGATTAAGCTTATTCTATTGAACGATAATTTTTCGTAATGTATAAAATATAGATTACGAGTATCTTGTCCATACTTGACTTAGTTTCAGATATTGCTGGCATCGAGCCAGCAATATCTGATTAGGGTTTTCTAAAGGGAACAGAGAGAATTTTTTCCAAAAATTCTCTCTGTTCCCTTTAGAAAACCCTTCAATTTGAATCGGTTCGATGCCGATTCAAA
>JBCCRX010000245.1:0-10455 GCA_039201015.1 Bacteroidota bacterium
GAGTCCTTCCAAACGAATCAAGGTTTTAAAGGGAGAAGCGGCGAAACTCGCCGCTTCTCCCTTTAAAAAACCTTGATCAAATCATATGGGCTCGACTTGTCCGCCTAAGGCGTGACGCCCATATGATTTGAAGATAAACGTGAGCTTCCATAAATAATGCTGACCAAATGAAATCATTCAGAACCATTTTATTCTCGTTTTACTACTGCCTCAAAGAAAGTAATTTATTGCTAGATTTCAAATTTAAAAATTCTCCGTGAGGAATAATCCCAGAAGATTTGTTTTGAATTTGATCTTCCTCAAGCTGAAACCAAAAAATAGAACACTTTGATGCACTTAAACCCATTTTTCACCTCCCCAAAGCAAGCTCCTAAAACAACAATTGCCCAAATCTACGCTAGATCGGGCAAGCACGGAGAATCTAAAAATACCATTCTTTCTCCTTGGATTCTCAGACCGAGTGAAACGTTGAGCTGCCTTTACCTTTGGCTTTCCTCCTGAGGCGGACATGCAGTGCAACACCCGAGCGTAAAGTCTAAGCTGTTAGCAGACTTTCGCTCTTATTTATTCTGCTCAGTATTTTTTCTTTTTATTTGATTTCATTTCCGATTATGTAAGTGTCAATATCAATTCCCAAATTCAATTTCTCTAACCTCTTTACTGTCTCAATCTCAAATCCAATTCCTGCATTTCCGCTAATATATTGATGACGACAAACGGATATTACTGCATTTGAATTTTCACTAAGTTTTTGAACTCCTTCAATATCTTTTTCCAACTCGTCAAGCAACAGTTCCAATTTTTCATCTAATCCAAAGGCTTCATTTTTTATCGGCTCGAAACTTACCCGACTGAAATTATATTGAGATTTTCCATACTTTCTAAAATCTCCTTTCGACCAGCCTGTTAATGGTTCAAATTTGCTTATGAACTTCGAAAGTTCTTGAAAGGATAATTCTTCCGATGTTGCTGTCAAATAGACTCTATGTCCAGATTCCGTCCAAACAAATTCTACTTCGATTTCGGGTTCTTTCGTTAGGTGAATTTCAATAAAGTATCTTGCATCTTTAACTTTGAAATACACAGCAACTTTATCCTCAAAATAACTTTCATTTATTCGCGCAACTTTCGGTATTCCATTCTCTGTTTCTATTTCACAGACTTCCAAATACTGTTTAGTCGTCTCAAATTTTGGGTTGAGAATTTCTTCAATTGCTTTTTCGATATATTGGTTTTCTCTTTTCATTTATTGAGCAGAACGGTTTGGCTAAATGGCGTAGCCCCGCATAGGGGCTATGAACATTTTAGCCTTTGTTGTAGGGCGTTTTCATTTCAATTCTTCTAATGGCTTATTAGCTTTTGAGTCACTAATTAGCAAGGCGTAGTCTATAAACCTTGTTGTTGATTTTTCTTTAACACCTGCTTTATTCGATTTACTAAATAGCATTTTTATTTCTATCAAATCGGGTTTTGGTTTGTTATATGGACTATCAGGTTTATTGAGCCTATAAAGCGTTAAATCTGATAATTTTGCTTTTTTCAAGTTCTTTATACCCCTAAAATACTCTTTCCAATAATCACTAATTCCGTAACCTCCCTCTGTTGTATATCCGATATAATTTCCGTTTTCATCATATTTCAAATCCCAAAGTACTTTGCTATCTGTCAGGTATCCGATGATGGTAATAATATTGCTTCTTTTATGAATATCCTGTTCAATAAGTCTGGTGAAAAAAGAAGGATAGTTTTGATATTCTCGTTCTTTTTCGATGTGAAAAAAACCATATTTGATGAATTGTTTCTGTTGCCTGAATCTATGATAATTAGAAACCCATAGATAATTCTCAAAAATTATTTTCTCTCTATCATATTTATCAAATGATAATTTCAAATTGGTAATGATGTGATTTAGTTCGGGATTCTCTAAATCGATATCCTTAGTGGTTAATTCATTCACAAATTTTTTAAGTATCGACTTTGAGTAACTATCGTAATAAGGTGAAAAATCAGTCGTGTCAAGTTCAACTTGATTTTTTATTTCGATTATCGACCCAATACCTTTTGCTTCTTTCAATAGTTCGACAATGTGTTTAAAAGTGTATTTATAACTCACTATTGGGTCAATACCATAAACTCTTAGTTTTTTATTAGTTGATTGCCCTTTTTTAAGTTTGTATAATTCAATCCATTTATTATAAGTTTCTATTGACTTTTCTTGTGGCACTCTTATTCCATAGTGATTTATCAAATCTTTCAATAATATTGTATCACCATTTTTTAAAAAGGTATTGAAGAAGTACCCGATACTGTAATCTGTTTCCATTACGTAAACACTCAAATCATTGTTAGTCATTATAGATTTGAGTAACCTGATTTCGGCTCGTTCTGTTTTCGCACTTCCATGCAAAGCACCAAATCCAATAAGTTTAAAATCGGTTTGAGGAAACAAAATTTCTTGATTTAAATCATATCTATTTTCCTTTAGATATTGACGTTTAGATTGTCCGATTGCCGAAATCTGAAACAGAATTATCGTTATTAGTACTATTGCTATTCTCATTTTTCTTTTTTTAATGCCCTACAACGGTCTGGCTAAACGATAGAGTTCAGTAGTCGCGATCAGCGACTATTGCCGTTTTACACTTTGTTAGCCACAGGTTTCTTTTTATTTCTTCTCACCTTTATCTTTCAATTTTTGAAGTTGTTCGGCATCTGCTAAATCTTGTAATCTTCCCGCTTTCTTTTTTGCCGTAATTAAATCTGGCAAGGATAGAAACTTCACCGTCGTGCCGTCCAAATCGCCTTCCGTTCTTCTTTCGTAACATTCCTCAAAATCTACTCCGTCCACATCTACCAATAAGTCAATTCGGTAAGGTTCATATCCCAGTTGAATTATATTTTCAGGAGTCATAAAGTCTTCAACTTCAAGATTTAATCCTCCAAATCCAAAATCTTTAATTGCTTTTATCAATTTCTCAATGTTGGTCTCTGTCATCCAAATCCAAAAATCAATATCTTTGGTGTAACGAGGATAGCCATGATAATTTACTGCATATCCACCAATCACCAAGTAATCAACTTTATGCTCGTTGAGTAATTCTACAAACTCTCTGAAATCCTTGTCCAGTTCCATATATCCTTTTATTGACTTGCTGACGAATTTTTTCCAATTCTGCCATTCGTTCTTTTTCCGTCAAAGATAGCCAATACATCAGATTTCCTTCGTCTTCTCCCTTTTTTACGATTCGTATTTTCTTTTTCATTTTTCTTTTTTTCTACTTGTGGCCAACGGTCGCATGTAGCTGCCGTAGCGGGCTTCTGCCCGCTATGGACAGCTACATAATGTTACCTTTTCGCCTTCTTTTTCATTTTTCATCTCTTTTCGTTTGCTCAATTAATTTAAAGACAAACTTTTTATGTGTTTCTTCAAATTGTTGATTCTGATAAAATCTATGAGCTTTATTTCTTTTGATATTAGATGTAACTTCTAATTGCAAAATGTTTTCATTTATCGAAATTGTTTTGAGTTTATCCACCAATGCTTTACCAATCCCTAATCCTCGATTTTCATGGCTAACAAACATTTCTTGAATTTCTCCAACTCTTCCACTATGATGAAGTAAATTCTGAGTATGACAGCTTAAATAACCTATTACTTGATCAAATTTAGTAGCAACTAAATAAATATTTTTTTCATTTGATATATTTTCTGAATAGATTTCATGTTGTATATTTTTATCAAATACTGTTTTTTCTAATTCATTGATATAACTATTAATCGTTTCAAAATCTGATTCATCTGCTCTTCTTATTTTAATGTTATTTTGCATTTTTTTCTTGGTGAAAGGGAACTCGTTGATATAAACACCAGGTGCATATATCAAATTATATAAATTCAAAAACATACAAATTAAAACGCTTCATATTTAATTGAATAACAACAAGCCATACCAAAAAAATGCGGAAACACAAAACGCATTATAAAAATAAATATGCATAGTTTTAATCCATGGCTAAATTACGATAAAATATAAAATCAGTCAATAGCTGCCAATTATTAATGTCACGAATCAAGTAAAATTTTGATAAAATTATCTAATTCTACAGCCACCGCCAAAAAAAATGCCATAGGCTTCTCACAAAAGGTAAGAAACCTATGGCATCCAAATAATTAACTCGATCAGTATCTAAAGCAAGAAAATTAACTCGCTTTAAACGCTTCAAAAGACTTTAATTCGATTGGTTTTAATTCGCGTTTTGCTAGCTGCGTATTCAAAGCCGTGAGCTGCGTTTTGAAGGACTCAAACTGGCTTTGTACTTCTTCTAAACGGGCTTTGAGTTCGGCTGCTTTGGCGACTTGGCTGGCACTCGGTCGTCCAGGATAGCCACTGACACCAAGTGCTAGCGTAGAAATATCTTCGCGCAAACTCGAACTTTCATCCACATAGAAATCGCCTTCCAAAGACACCAAAGATTCTTTCAGCTTTTGTGTTTCCGTAGCAAAGTTATTGACTTGCGCCGCTAGTTTTTTCTTATCTATTTCTAAGGTATTGGCTTGTGTGTGCATCTCCTTCAAGCCATCATAGATGTACGCCAACTGCTCGGTCATATCATAGAGCTGCATTTTGATGTCTTGACTGGCTTTTCGATCCGCCGCCGTGTATTGCGATTTTGGATCGGCTTTTAAATGGAAAGTCGTTTCGTATTCCTTTTTCCCTTTTTTGATTTTCAAGGTATATGCCCCTTCTGGAAGCGTTGGTGGACTAAGGCTGCCACCAAGTGCCGTTCTGTTTTTGGTGGGCGCAGATTTTGGAAGCGGCAAGGAAATCGGAATAGAAATGATATTGACGCCCGCACTTTTGCCCGCTGGCAATTCTTTGATGAATTTACCTTCACTGTCGTAAAGTTCGGCGGTCATGCTACCGAAGGTGTGGCGTTTTTTCATGTAGTAAGCCACTTTTGCCGAGCGGTTTGGATTTGAGCCAATGAAATTACCCGCGCCACCGAAAGGATCACTCAAGCGGCCATAGCGAAAAATACCATCTTCAGTTTCCAAGAAAGTCAATGCCGAATTAGCAATTTCTTCATTGACTTGTCGCAGAATATCAATATCGTCTATGATGTAGATACCACGCCCGTGCGTTGCAATCGCCAGCGCAGATTCGCGTGGCTGAATCGCCATCATACGAATGCTCACTTTGTTGGGCAGTCCATTATCGAATCGCTTCCAATTGTTGCCTTGATCTAGGGAGATGAACAGACCAAACTCCGTTCCTAAAAAGAGCAAATTCTCATTCTCGCTGTCCTCAATAATGGTATGCGCAAAACCTTCCACTTTTTCATTCACCAAGGAAGTCCAAGTCTTTCCTAAATCCTTTGTTTTATAGACATAGGGGGTTTTGTCGCCGCTTTTATGTCCGTCAATCGTTACATAAGCCGTATTGCGATCGTAGCGACTGGCTTCGATATGCGATACCCACAAACCTTTGGGCAGATCAGGCATATTGGTAACGGTATTCGTCCAATTTTTACCCCCATCTTTAGTCACTTGCACATTGCCGTCATCCGTTCCGACCCAAATCACTTTTTCATCCTTCGGACTTTCGGCTATCGCGTAAATGGTCGTATTGTTCTCTGCAGTGGAGTTGTCAATGGATAGACCACCCGATTTGGCTTGGTTTTGTTTGCTTTTATCATTGGTTGTCAGATCGGGAGAAATTTTTGTCCAACTATCGCCGCGATCTTCGGAAACAAAAAGGAATTGCGCAGCAGTGTAGAGTCGTTCTGTATGGTTAGGACTGAGCTGAATCGGTGTATTCCAATTGAAACGATATTCTGGCTCGCCTTTGCTGTTCAATGGTTTGATGTCTTTTCGCTGTCCGTCTTTGTTGTCAAAGCGAACGATATTTCCACCTTGTGATTCGGCATAAATAACATCTTTATCCGTTGGATGCCGATAAACGCGAAAGCCGTCTCCCCAATGCACGATGTGCCAATCTTTGTTTTCGATGCCACCTGAACTTTGAGAAGGCGCATACCACGAGCCATTGTCTTGTAAGCCGCCATAAACGTGGAAAGGTTCGGCATCATCCACGGTGATGTGATAAAATTGAGAAATCGGTAGATTCATAAACATTTCAAACTGCCGACCACCATCCAAAGACCGATAGCCGCCACCGTCCGTACCGATATAGACCATATCAGAGTTTTCTGGATTGATCCAGATGTCGTGCACATCGGAATGAACGCCACTGAAAACAGTACGGAAACTATTTCCGCCATCTTCGCTTACCGTCAAACTCAAACCTGCTTTATAGATTTTATCTTCATCATTTGGATCAACGACGATGCGAGAGAAATAGAAAGGACGTACCGTGATGCCAAAGTCACTGTTTACCTTCTTCCAGCTTTTTCCAGCGTCTTCCGAGCGGTACAGTCCTTTGTCTGACTTTTTCTCTGCTTCTATAGTGGCATATACTATATTGGAGTTAGAAGCTGCAATGCCGACTGCGATTCGCCCCAATTTTCCAGTGGGTAAATCATCGCTTAGTTTCGTCCAGTTTTTTCCGCCATCCGTTGTTTTGTATAAGCCACTACCTGTACCACCTGAATTGAAGAAATCCGCAGAACGACGGTGCTCCCACATAGCAGCGTAGAGTACATCAGGATTGTTTGGATCCATTGCTAGATCGGCTGCGCCTGTGTTTTCATCTACGTAGAGGATGCGTTCCCAGGTCGCGCCGAAATCGGAACTTTTATAGATGCCACGTTCTTCGTTTGCACCCCAAAGATGTCCCTGTGCAGCGACATAAATGACGGAAGAATTTTCGGGATGTACGATCAAGCCAGAAATTCGTTCGCTGTCTTTCAAGCCTTTGTTCGTCCAAGTTTGTCCACCATTTACGGAGACATAGATGCCATCACCAACAGAGACGCTGTTGCGCACCCAAGGTTCGCCCGTACCGACCCAAACGGTATCAGGATGCTGCTGATCGACGGCAATGGCGCCAATGGATTGGGTGTGTTCATCGAACAGTGGACGGAAGTTCGCACCCGCATTTTCAGATTTCCAAACACCGCCATTGGCTGCTCCAATATAAACGGTACTTGGCTGACTATCAACGGCTTCTACATCCGAAATTCGTCCGCTCATCACGGCCGGACCGATGCTGCGCGCGCTGATGTCGGTAAAGGAAACCTTAAATTGAGCAAAGCTATTTTGGGCGAAAAGGAATAGGGCTAAGAGTAGGTATATTCTTGACATGTCGGAATGTTTTATTGTCTGTGTATGCTTATTGGGGTTGAGAGATTGAGAATTTGAGAGAGCGAAAGCGTGAAACCTTCCCTTTCTTATCCTTCGATTTTTACTTCGAAGTGGTATTTTTCGAGAAATATCTTGCTATTTTATCAACAATTCAGACTCGATGCGTCATTGACATCAAGAAGTTATGAAGAAAAACGGTTCTGGATGATTTCATTTGGTCAGCATTATTTATGGAATTTCACGTTTATCTTCAAATCATATGGGCGTCACGCCTTAGGCGGACAAGTCGAGCCCATATGATTTGCTCAAGGTTTTTTAAAGGTAGAAGCGGCGAATTTCGCCGCTTCTACCTTTAAAAAACCTTGATTCGTTTGGAAGGACTCGACGTCCTTCTAAACGAAAACAAACGAAATTTAATAGTTGGCGATATCTTTCTAAAGATACTCGACCAAATGAAATCATTTAGAGCCGTAAAAGTGTTACTCGCAGACAAATATAGTTTAATTTTTGCTAGCTCAAAATTAGTCTTGATTGATAAATTCTTATTTGCCAAGTAAAACAATCCATTACCTTTATCGCTTTAGATATTTGAAAACTTAGGACTAGAAATACATGGCAAAAACGACAAGCACCGTAAGGTATGAAAAAAATTCAGACCCCACTGCTGAATCGCGCAAACAAGATCACATCACACTTGCTTTCCAATCTCAGGTTTTAAGTCAAGAATTAGATGAACGCTTTTACTACGAACCCGTACTCTCTGGACATCCTGAAAACAGTGATGCCTTAGCTATTGATTTTTTGGGAAAATCTTTTGCTGCGCCTATTTGGGTATCTAGCATGACTGGTGGCACAGAAATGGCAAAGACCATCAATCACAACCTCGCACGGGCCTGCGGAGAATTTGGAATGGGCATGGGTTTGGGGTCTTGTCGTTCTTTGCTTTACAGCGACGAAAGACTTGCCGATTTCGATGTGCGTCATTTAATGGGAACAAAAATGCCGCTCTATACCAATCTGGGAATTGCACAAATAGAAGAACTTATTGAGCAAAGGGACTTAAATCGAATTGAATTTCTTTTGGAGAAGTTACAAGCCGATGGCTTAATCATCCACGTCAATCCACTACAAGAGTGGTTACAACCTGAGGGCGACCATATCAAGCGACCACCATTGGAAACCATTCAGATGGTCTTAGATGTGTTGGATGCTAAAATAATTGTGAAAGAAGTTGGGCAGGGAATGGGTTATGAAAGCTTAAAAGCCCTGTTTCAATTACCTTTGGAAGCCATAGATTTTGCGGCGAGTGGTGGGACGAATTTTGCAAAATTGGAATTGTTGAGGAGTGAGGAACAAGAGCAAAATATCTATGCTGCTTTAGCTAGAATTGGTCACAGCGCAACAGAAATGGTGGATTTCTGTAATGTGATTTTTGAGGACTTAGGAGATAAAATACAATGCGAGCAAGTCATCATTTCAGGAGGGGTTCGTGATTTCCTAGATGGCTATTATTTAATGAATAAACTAAATACAAAAGCTATATACGGGCAAGCTTCTAGTTTTTTGAAACACGCCAGAGGAAGCTACGAAACATTACAAAAACACATTCAGTATCAAGTCAAAGGTTTGGCTTTGGCACAAGCAATGCTGCGGGTTAGAGTGTAAGCTCTAAGATTCAGGTTGATTATTCCGAATCTGCCTCAATTCAAATAAATCTGATCAATCAAAACCTGAGTGCCTTTTCCCTTCGCGCTATCAATTTTAATATTTGCTCCCAAATCTTTGACCCTTCCCTTTACTGAGCGAAGTGTACTCTTTTCGATTTTAGCTATCCCTTTTCCATTGTCTTGTACTTGCAAGGCCAATTCATTTTCGATGCGTTCTATTTGAATATCCAATTGAGACGCATCCGCAAATTTGATCGCATTTCCGATCAGTTCTTGCACAATTTTATAGACTTGTGTAGCAATTTTTTGATCCATTTGGTCTTCTACACCATTGATCTTCAAATCAATATTAAATTCTGTGTTCTGAATGACTTTCACTAATTCCTCAATCTGTGCTTTCAGCCCGTGTTCTTTGAGGGTGAGATTAGCCATATCATGCACCACTCGTCGCGTTTCTTTTTGCGCCAAACTCAGCATATTAAAAGCCCGATCAAAGCGTTCGCGCTGATTCATTTCTAAGCTGTCCAGCCTTTTGCTTAAGGACTCAAAATGCAATTTGGTGCTCGACAACATCATACCGACGCTATCGTGAATATCATCACTGATACGCTTGCGTTCTTCTAGCATTCCTTCTAGTCTTGCTTCTGTACTTTTCAATTTCACCTCTTGCAGAACCGTTTTCACTTTTTGCTCTCGTTCTTTCTCCGCATCGCGGCGTTTTACTTTTTCTCTGTAAGCAGCAAAAAGGCTAATGAAAATACCAATCAAGGCTATGATGCCCATTAGAAGTGCAGTAATCTTAATTTGCTGGCTTCGTTGTTTAGTATCGTAATTATCGCTCCTCAACTTATATGCATTCATGTTCATAGCATCCGTAAAATTTCTCTTCAATTCATCTTCTGTCTGCGCTAGACGGTCAATGTAAGCAAGGGAAGAATCTGAATTTCCAAGAAAGATATAATTATCAATCATTCGCCGCATGGTCTTGCTCATCAATTCTTTATTATTGATGGATTTTGCTCCTTTGAGGGCATCATGAAAATACTGATCTGCCTGTTCGTATTCATTTTTTCGATAAAAAAGAATGCCAGCATTAAGATTTGAAATTATGGTGTTTTCTTGTTTTAGCTCCTTTTTGCGAAGATCATCTAAATAAGCATCCAGAGCCTTGTCGTATTTTTCCTCTTCTATCCAGATGACTCTAATATTTTCTCGAATCATCTGCCTCAAAGAAGGACTGATCTCCTCATAGCTTAAGGCTCTTTCATAATAGCGATAAGCAAGCTGCAAATCCTCCTTTTTAAGATAAGCGTTTCCGATATTATTACAAGCCTTTGCTGCTCCTTCCGCCTCGTCCAATTTTTCAAAGATTTTTAAACTCTGCTTACTAAAATCAATTGACTTATCGTAGCTTCTCATACTTATATACAGACCTCCCAAATTTAGTAAAGTATTAGCCAATCCAGACGAGTTTGGTGCTCTCACATTCTTGCTTTTGTTTAGATAGTCCAGCGCGTATTCGTA
>JBCCRX010000246.1:0-10428 GCA_039201015.1 Bacteroidota bacterium
GAATGAAGAAATACAATATCCTAAGACACAAGTGTAGATTGAAAAGCAGGGAGCTAAAAAATAGAATTTTAGGACTTTGTGCTGGTTTATCTAATTATCAATTACTCCTAAGTTATTGATTATCATAGCCGTGCAAGTCTATTTAGCAAATCTAGTAAAAAAGGAAGATCAGACCGTTTGCACCGTCTGATCTCTATTATCCCTAAAACACTTATTTTCATGCTAATGCTTTTGGTTTTTGGATACTAATTCATTTAATCTGAAAGTTTAGTTTACAGCAAATGCGAGGCACTTCTCAATAATGCTACTTATCACCACATTTTCTTTATCCACATCACGCATTCAGCACCTATTTTGAAACTACCAAACACTTAAAATCGCGCCTTTTTCAAGGCTTCTTACTTCTTGAATAATTTTAGGATTGATGCTGGGCGCAAACAAACTTCCCGCGCTGCGGTCATCGTGTACATCCAAGGCTAGTTCTTTTGCGATACGCTTGGACAAATCACCCATCGTTTTTGCGTAGCGTTCTGTTTTTCCCATTGCCATAAACAGGTCTATAATACCACTACGAATCGCTTCGTATTTGTCCCATTCCATCAATAAAGAACGCAGAGATTTCCCACGCACTTCTTTGCCTTGATCTTTTAAACGATCTTTCAACTGATCGACCGAATAGCCCAGCAATTCGATACGGTGTTTCCACCAGTTTTCGCTCTGACTGTCAGGCTGTGCCTCAAAGGTCTTTCGATGTTGTTCTTCTGATGCTTCTTGCAGCGAAACCAAACCCATAGCCTTGGTCAACTCAATGATAGAGACGGCTTGCTCCTTTGTGATTACACCGCGTTCTCCGTGTTTGTTTTCCAAAGAGAACAACTGCCTAGCGTACTTAAGCTTTACCTTACTCTTTGAATTGAGCGTCACCAACTTTGCAAACTCAATAGAAAAATAATAGTCCTTTACTATGGCATCTTTAGGTGAGGTACGAGGCGCATAATCTTTCATACGCTCCGCTCGACGGATGCCGTCATCAAATTCATAAATATCCGTCAACCACTTTTTGACTTCTCTTTCATAATGCTGAGTAGGCAACTCTAATGCAACGTATAAATTGGTTGCCGTTATCACTTTTGTTCCTTTTTTGCTGACTAATATTTGTAAGTTCATTCCTCAAATATTTGTTTTATGCTACAAATATAAAACATTTTGTATTTAAAAACAAATATTTTTAAAAATATTATAATCAAAATTTTTGTTTGATCTAATTTTCCTTAAAGATACCTTACTTTAGCCTTGATTTCATTCTAGGAGATTTAATTTTTGATCTATTATCTACTTGTTTTATTCCAAACGAATACACACTCCTAAGCCTTCGCTTCCTTCTTCAAACGATCGCTGTATTTTTTTCTAAACTTATTTACTTTTGGTGTAATCACGACTGTACAATAAGGATTTCGATTACCTGTTTTTGCGTAGTAATCGTGATGATAAGCCTCTGCTTCGTAAAAAGCTTCCAAAGGAGCAAGCTGCGTCACAATCGGATTATCCCACATTTGTGGTGCTACTTTTTCAATGGATGTTTGCGCAATTTGACGCTGTTCGTCGTTGTGGTAAAAAATAACGGAGCGGTATTGCGGCCCACGGTCATTGCCTTGTCGATTCAGTGTCGTTGGATCGTGAGCAGTCCAAAACATTTCTAATATCTCTGCATAACTAATGACATTAGCATCGAATTTAATTTGTACCACTTCTGCGTGGTCGGTTGTCCCACTGCATACCGATCTGTAATCAGCGGTCTGTTTAGTGCCTCCTGAATAGCCAGAAGTTGCAGAAATCACACCTTCCACTGCATCATAAACTGCTTCTACACACCAAAAACAACCGCCGCCAAGGGTTGCCGTTTCTACATTTGTATTCATATTTATATTGTATTAGAGGCTGATGCGCCCCTATTAGATTAGGAAAGTTTAGTTCTTGAGATTGCTTATTTAAAACCTACGTAAAAAGCTAAAGTTTAAATTTCGGTCCCCCAACGCAGCAAAGCCGCTGCTGTAGAGGGTGAGAGAAAGGAGAGAAGGGAGAGGGTGAGAGTACGAATAAAATATTGATGATAAGCACTTTTTTATCCTGCCAGTAGCGTTCTTTTTTACCTCACACCCCGCGAATGCTTAGTAGTAACATTTTAATAAGGCTCGTTAATTTGCGGTTAAAGCGAAATTTTGGTTTTTACTTTCGGTCTGAAAACAAGTTCTTTGAATAGTATTGTAAACGTTATTCAGAGAAATCACACAACTTATGGAAAAAATAATTTTTGGACTTTTCATCGCGAGTATCTTCTTCACTTCTTGCAGCCCTAAATTAACACCTTTCACTCAGCGCCTGTACAAAGAAAACGATTGGACGGAATCAGAATTGAAACGCATTCAGTTCTACCTATCCGAAGACATTGTACTGCGAAGAGATGCAGAATCTAGTCGTTCAAGGATTCAGGACGGCGAAATCAAAGTCATTAATGGCGGAGAAATGGAAAAAGTAGTGATCCGAAGGGGAACGCCTGGCGTGTTTGTATTCAGTCCAAAAGCAGATCGCTTTGCCATAAGCTTCGAACGCGGCGATGATCGCTATTTGATGTTCGGACCGAATCCCAAAGCTAACAATCGCTACCTCCTATTGGCCTCTGAATGGAAAAAGCGCGGTGGCATGGTCACTTATGGTGGCAAACGCTATCGAGTGGAGAACGAAGATGCTTATGCTACTATAATGGTCGATCTGAAAAAAGTCCGTAAAGTAGCTGTGAAATCACGCACAGCGGACGGGCGGAAAGTGAATTGAGTACTTGTTGTTTGAAATTTTGGTCAGCCGCCTAATTTCACTTTGAAAAACCTTAGAGAACGTAGGCTATCTGCGGTTTTCAGAGCCAAATTATACGAAAAATATCCTCTGTTCTAATTTCAATAATAATTATGTCCAAGTACTTACCTTTTTGAAATATCAATAAGCTTACCGCCTACGGCAGCTCGTAAAGGGGGCTTGGAGGAGAAGACAAATATTATGTTTCTCCCTCAAGTCCCTCCGTTTTCGCCTCGAAGCGGCGGAAACTATAAAGATTCAAATTTGATTATTTCGCCTTCTACATATTCTAAGATAGTTGTCGTAAAAAGCTACTTTTGTGCTCCTTATCAAAAATATCGCCAAAGATTAAAATTAATCATCATTCACTACCTACAAACATGACAATAGACACCACCAGCCTACTATCTGATCGAATCCTAAAAATGGAAGAGTCGGCTACCTTAAAAATGACCCGATTGGCAAGAGAATTGAAAGCAGAAGGACACGATGTCATCAGCTTGAGCATTGGTGAACCTGATTTCGATACGCCAGAGCACATCAAAGCAGCAGCCAAAAAAGCCTTAGACGAGGGCTATACTAAATATACGCCCGTTTCTGGCTTACCTGATTTGGTGAAAGCTATACAAACCAAATTCAAAAGAGATAATAATTTAGATTTTGAGGCAAAGCAAATTATTGTCTCCAATGGAGCTAAGCAATCTATTATGAATCTTTGCCAAGCTTTGCTCAACCAAGGAGATGAGGTTATTGTGCTTGCGCCTTATTGGGTTTCTTATTCCGAAATCGTGAAAATGGCGGGCGGTGTCCCAATCGTATTGGCGGCAGGAATAGATACGGATTTTAAAGTAGCTGCCGCTGATGTAAAGGCTGCGATTACGGACAAAACGAAAGCCTTACTATTTTCTTCTCCTTGCAATCCAACGGGTTCGGTTTACACGAAAAACGACTTGGAAGCTATTGCCGAAGTACTCGGCTCGCATCCAGAAATAACGATTATTTCCGACGAAATCTACGAATACATCAATTTTACAGGTAAACACATTAGCATTGGTTCTTTTCCTGCGGTGAAAGACCAGACAGTTACGGTCAATGGCTTCTCCAAAGGTTTTGCGATGACAGGTTGGCGGTTGGGCTATATGGGCGCACCTACTTGGTTGGCAGCCGCTTGCAGCAAAGTGCAAGGACAAGTGACTTCTGGAGCGACTGCTTTCAGTCAAAAAGCTGCTGCCTATGCCTTACTTTCGGATATGAAGCCCACCCACGATATGCGCGCTGCCTTTTTAGAGCGTCGAGAAATTGTACGGGAATTACTGAACGAAATTCCTGACTTTAGAGTTAATAATCCACAAGGTGCTTTCTACATTTTTCCAGACATCAGTGCCTACTTCGGGAAGAGTAATGGAACAATTGTGATCCAAAACTCTGATGATTTTGCGGAATATATTTTAAAAACTGCACACGTAGCAGTCGTGGCAGGCTCTGCTTTTGGTGCACCCAAATGCTTTCGATTGTCTTATGCCGCTTCTGAAACAAAACTACGAGAAGCGATTCGTCGAATTGCGAAAGCAGTAGCAGATTTGAAATAAAATAAAATTGAATGACAAGATTTGATCACTTAAGCGTACAAGAACAACAAAGCTTATTTGATGCTATTCCTTTAATCACTATATTAGTAGCGGGTGCAGACGGAGAAATAGATGAAAAAGAAGCCGCTTCCGCAGAGAAGTTAACTCATATTCGGACGTTCGATGAACGCTCAGAAGAAGTGCATGACTATTACGAGCAAATTGATGATATGGTCGAGAGTCGCATCAATAGCTATTTGAAAATATTGTCGAAAACGCCACTAGAGAGGAAGGCAGAAATCAGCACAGAATTAGCAAAACTCAATCCTATATTAGCAAAATTAGAAACGACTTATGCCGCTGCCCTCTACCAGAGTTTTCTTTCTTTTGCCAAGCACATCGCAAGAGCATCGGGTGGATTTTTCCGCTTTTTAACCATTGGTCCAAAAGAAGATAAAGTCATTGATTTAGAAATGATTATACCAGTGGAGATCGCTTAATCTTAGGAGAAATTCACGGGATAGATTCGCTTGCTCCATAATTGGGCAAGGAGAGTGATCTCTCAAGTTGTTTATCTATTGAATCGTTTATTTGTCTATCCGCCTAAGTATAAGTAGGTTTACCTAATTATTTGGGCAACAAACTTGTATAAAGTGTTCATTATAAACAATTTAAACAAATAAACAGCTTAAATAAGTAAGTGCAAGTACCGAAGTTGTCAGGTAAACAATTAAACATCGTCAACGAATCAACAAATAATCATTTTCACAAAACCGCCTACTCTGCGATCGGGCAGGTCTATCCTATTCAGAGTATAAGTGCTTATTTAAGTCACAATTTCTATGGACAACAATTTCAGAGTTCGCTTCGCGCCTAGCCCAACGGGCGCATTGCACATTGGAGGAATCAGAACCGCCCTGTACAATTATTTGCTGGCTAAAAAATTGGGTGGTGCGTTCATTTTGCGCATCGAAGACACCGATCAAGGACGATACGTGGCAGGAGCGGAAGATTATATCGTGGAGGCACTGGAATGGTGTGGTTTGGAATTGGATGAAAGCCCCAAAATCGGTGGTACCTACGGACCTTATCGCCAGTCGGAGCGCAAAGCCATCTATCAAAAATACGTCGATCAATTGCTAGCATCTGGAAAAGCCTATTATGCTTTTGATAGCGCAGAAAGCCTGACAGAAAAACGCGCGGCCTACGAAGCAGAAAAAAAGACCTTCAAGTACGATGCAAGTATTCGTTCTGAAATGGACAATAGCTTATCTTTGAGTGAAACGGAAGTGCAATCTCGTCTGGAAAGGGGAACGCCATTCACGGTTCGTTTAAGAGTGCCAATTGATGAAAATATTATTATTCAGGATCAAGTAAGGGGTTCGGTCAGTTTTAGTAGTAAGGAACTCGACGATAAGATTTTGATGAAAGCCGACGGTATGCCGACTTATCATCTGGCGAACGTCGTGGACGACCATTTGATGAAAATATCGCACGTCATTCGAGGCGAAGAATGGTTATCGAGCACCGCACATCATATACTCTTATATCGCGCATTTGGTTGGGAAGACACCATGCCGCAATTTGCGCACCTTCCCTTGATTTTGAAGCCTAACGGAAAGGGAAAACTCAGCAAACGCGACGGCGCAAAATTTGGCTTTCCCGTCTTTCCACTGAGTTGGGAAACAGAGAAAGCAGAGGATTCTTTTGAGGGCTTTAGAGAGTATGGGTTTTTACCAGAAGCCTTGATTAATTTCTTGGCTTTTTTGGGCTGGAATCCAGGCACAGAGCAGGAAATATTCAGTATGCAAGAATTGGTAGAAGCCTTTACAGTAGAGAATATTGGTAAATCAGGCGCGCGTTTTGATATAGACAAGGGCAAGTGGTTTAATCAGCAGTACCTTGTTCATAGTGATGATAAAGATTTGGCGGCAAGCATTCGTCCTTATGCCGCAGAAAAAGGCTACAAAGTGACGGATGACTATCTGACACAAGTTTGTGGAATGATGAAAGCACGGGTCAGTATTATACCAGAAATCGTGGATAAGGGCTATTACTTTTTCGAGCCAGTGAAGACCTACGAAGCCAAACCCGTCCGTAAGAATTGGAAACCTGAACTGCGCCCTGCTTTCGATGATTTGTTGCTGTTATTGACTAATTTAGAGGACTTTAGCGCAGCAAATCTAGATCAAAAAGTGAAACAATTCATTCAAGATCGTGGACTTAGAATGGGAAATGTTCTTCAAATTTTCCGACTGTCTATTTCGGGTACTTTAAAAGGACCTTCGGTATTCGATATGGCTGCTTTGCTCGGAAAAGAAGAAGTCCTAAAACGATTTGAGCGCGCGTATCTTGCTTTTGAGGAGATGATGAGTTAAATAGAGTATAGTGGTGACTAATGAGTGTCATAATTTTGATTAAATTTTTGTTGGAGCTCAAGTTTAAAGCTGGCGTTCTTTCGGGAAATACGTAAGATTTGTCAAATTTTGAAAATTTGACAAATTGGTTTTAGTCGAATAAAGTTGTTTTTCTGGCGAAATCTTATCAACTTTATATTGCTGTGTACTCACGTTTCGTTGAAATCTATTTTGAAAAAATGAATTTGCAACAGAAGTGCTACGTACAATTGAAATTTTTCGCAGAAAAATTTCAATTACCCCTCTGGTCATAGAGAAAAAATCAAAATTTTCAATTTTGATTTTTTCTCTATGCCTAAGAGTCCTTTTTTATTGTACAAACAGTATTAAATTTTGATTTTTTGATTTTCAAATCAGCGCAACGTAAGTGTGTAGTTATAAATATGAAGTTGTATAACTCATCTACTGTCAAATAAAAAACATAGTCCATGTCTATATCAGAATACGAAATTGCTAGAAAACGCGTAAAGGCAAAGAAAAAGTTTCATAGAAATCTAGCTTCTTACATCATATTCAGCATCTTTTTCTTCTTCTTGAATATGTATTCCTATTCAGGACATTTGTGGTTCATCTATCCTGTTTTGGGTTGGGGACTTGGTATTGCTATGGAATACTACAAAGTCTATGTCGATCCTAAAGTGGAGGACCAAGCAGTAGAAAGAGAAATGCGACGTTTGCGAGAACGCAACATTCCAATAGAAGAAGATCGTTTGGAGCTAGAAGATTTACCAGAGCAAGAGAAACGAACAACTGGAAAAAGTTGGAAAGATTCGGATTTGGTGTGAAGTCTAATAAAAGTAGGATGCTAAAAATTGCAGGAATAGACTATGGCTCCAAATTAGCAGGAACGACGGTAATTGCGCACCTAGTATCCGATCAAGTTCAGTTTTTGCAAAGTGCAAAGAAGCAAGACGCAGATGCTTTTTTATTGCGAGAAATCAAAAATCTAGGACTGAATTGTATTTTCCTCGATGCACCGCTTTCTCTACCTGGCGTTTATCGAAACATTGATCCTTACAATGATTATTTTTACAGAGCTGTTGATAAAGTCCTCAAAGCAATGTCGCCTATGTTTTTGGGTGGATTGACCGCACGCGCCATGCGACTGAAACAACAACTGGAAGCACTGGAAGTACAAGTTGTAGAAACCTATCCTGCCCACACCGCACGGCAATTCAAATTATCTGATTTTCATTACAAAAAACAACTCGCTCACCTCGATGCTTGCAGCAGTTATTTGATGGAACAACTCGTGCTCCCTTACGATATTACACCCATAAAAAATTGGCACCAGATGGATGCTTTGTTAGCTTTCTACAGTGCTTGGCGATACCGCAATGGACAACACGAGTCTTTTGGAAGCGAAGAAGAAGGGAGAGTGGTGGTTTGAGTTTAATTACTAAAAGCTTGAAAGTCTAGCACTCGTACTTCATAAAAATTGTTTAGACAGTTAAAAAATAAGTCCACAGCATTACTTTATTACTAGCATATACTTATTTTTTTTCCCGTTCTCAATCATAATATACTGCCCATTCAACAGATGTGCACTGTTTATCACCATTTCGTGCTGACTGACTTTTTCTTTGTTCACAGCAATGGCATTTCCTTTGATCGCTCGACGCGCGTCGCCTTTAGAAGCAACAATTTGAGTCTGTTCTGCCAGCAGATCAATAATATTGATACCATTGATAATCAAGTCTTTATTAATTGGGAAGCTTGGAATTTCTTCCGATACCGTTTTTAGATCACTTGCACTCAATGCCAAAAGTTGTTCTTTACTAGCTTTTTTATTGAACAAGAGTTGCGTCACTTTCAAAACGGATTCATAGTCCGCTTTTGAGTGAACTCGAACTGTTAGTTCTTCTGCTAATAAGCGTTTAAGTGCTTGCGGATTTTCGACATTTTCTGCTTCCAGTGCCTCTACTTCTTCTCTAGATTTTAAGGTAAAGTAGCGCGTAAATTTGGGTAAATCTCGATCATCTGCATTGATCCAAAACTGGTAGAAGCGATAAGGTGAAGTCATATTTGGATCAAGCCAAATGTTGCCTTGTTCTGATTTCCCGAATTTAGAGCCATCTGCTTTAGTCAGTAGAGGCGTAGTGACGGCATAAGCTTTTTCGCCCAGATTGCGACGAATGAATTCCGTACCCGAAGTGATATTTCCCCACTGATCGGAGCCGCCCATTTGTAAGGTACAAGCCTTTTCTTTCAAAAGACATTGAAAATCATAGCCTTGTAATAATTGGTAGCTGAACTCTGTAAAAGAAATGCCCGTTTCGATCCGCTTTTTTACAGATTCTTTGCTCATCATATAATTAATGGTCAAGGTTTTTCCAACATTGCGCAAGAAATCCAAGACATTCATCTCTTTATAGAAATCATAATTATTGACAATCAGTGTGGGATTTTCGCCTTCAAAATCTAAGAATTTTGAGAATTGCTGCTGCTGAAAAGCCAGATTATGATCTAGTTCCTCGTAGGATTTCAATTGTCGTTCTTTGTCTTTTCCAGAAGGATCACCTACTCGCCCCGTCGCGCCACCCATTAGTACAATCGGCTGATGACCAGCTAATTGAAACAACTTTAGCAACATCACTTGTACGTAGTTTCCAATGGTTAGAGAAGGCGCAGTAGGGTCGAATCCAATGTAGCCAATACGCGGCTGTTCGTTTAGGTGTGTTTCTACTTCGGGCGTGTGATCGTGTAGCATTCCTCGCCAACGCAATTCTTCTATAAAGTTCATTTGTCTGTATTTTTGATGATTTTCTGAGGAACGCGAAAATAGTACAAAATTTAGGCTAAATGATGATAAAAGTATTAGAAATTGAACTGCAAAGCTTTTGGATTGTAAAGGACACATAGCAGCTGGTTTTTAATATACCACATTATGTTCCTAAAATATTATATACACATAAAAGTTTATAAAAAATGAGGTTCTTAAACCAAGAAACATATAAATGATTGGTTTCTGTATGGTACTTATTATATATTTTACTGTTTACTTAATATGAACGCCAAATTGAAAATGGATAATTGAGAATTACTGATTATAACGGAACGCGGTGATTAGTAAATGCTGCAATAGCGTCTCATTAAGTGTTGAAATTCCACATACTTCGCTGCTCACCCTGCGATGTTAACTTCAGGAGACAGAGAGTATTCGGGGTTTTTCCCGCCGATTCATCTCTCTCTCCAAAAGAATTTTCGCGCCGAAGGCGCGGAAAACCAATGAGTTTTCTGATTTTTAGAGACTTTTTTCTTTCACCGCAAAACGTTACAATCAGGAAAATTACAAAAAACAACAATGTGTAAAGCTATCACCCACGTTTCGCTGAAACTGATCTTGGAAAAAATAGATTTACAGCAGAAACCATACACATCATTGAAATTTTTCTGCCAAAATTTTCAATTTTGACTTTTGCTCTTTGTCCAAAAGAGGTTTTTTTACTGCACAATTAGAATTAAATTTTGTTTTTTTTAGAACTTAAATACACTGTAAATTAAGTTTCTTTGTATTTTGTATAGAGGAGTTGGCAGAGGTCGAATATGTGCATCTGCTCTTTGATCGACATCAGGTCATTATGTCTGAGGGC
>JBCCRX010000247.1:0-10366 GCA_039201015.1 Bacteroidota bacterium
AAAATCAAAATTGAAAATTTTGATTTTTTCTCTCTGTCCAGAGGGGTAATTGAAATTTTTCGCAGAAAAATTTCAATTGTATGTAGCACTTCTGTTGCAAATTCATTTTTTCAAAATAGATTTCAGCGAAACGTGAGTATCATGATTTAATTTCAAAAAACAAACCACTCCCAAAATCATCAAAACACCACTACCCGCTCCACCTTCACCTGACCTTCTACTTCAACGGCAAGAAGATACAAACCTGCTTCAACAGCAAGTGTAATGTAACGATCACGCCATCCTTGTTCCGAGCGAATGGGTGTTCCATCTATTGAATAGAGCGTCCAATTGAAGGGATTTTCTAGGTCCACTAACTCAATTTGCCCTGAACTTGGATTGGGATGAATCTTTAGGTGTCGATTCTTGGAAAAGCGTTTTAGTATTGGAGGAATAGAAGTAGCGAGACAAGCATGATTGAAAAAGCGAATGGTGCGTAGGTTGTGATTGGCAAAGAATTGATGTTCGCCGTAGGCAACGCTGAGTAAACTACCAATGCCGTTGAGCATGGAAATCGGCAAAGATCGAAGCACTTGCCAGTCATTGGGGCGACTTTGTATGCGACTCAACAGCTCCTCTACTGGAGCTTGTATGATGTAATCATCATCGGTAAAGCCGTTGCGTACCAGTTCCTCAAAGACCGCAGCGGAGGCAGTAGCACTCAATCCTGCTCTTTGAAACAGTGCTGGATAGATCGGGAAAAGCCGATTGACAAAAACATTGCTACACAACCTTCGATCTTTCAAGATTTCTGCATAAGATTTCACAGTTTCAATGCCATTCAGTCCCATCACTGGATCGTTGGGCATCAAACACCACTGTAAATTCGACTCTGTGGACTGCGCAACGCCCAACTGGCTCGTCGCACAATAAATGGCACTAGCGACGGTCTCAAAAGTAATCGAAAAAGCACCCGAAAAACTGCCACCCGAAGACATCCCAATCGAAAATAATTCTTCACGATCTAGCGCCCCTCTCCGCTCAAAACTATCTATTGCGATCTTCAGGTTTTGATAATCTATATTCGTCAAAGTATCCGTAGGAAAACTGACCCAGCGGATTCGACCGTCGTTGTTCAAATCTTCACGGAGGGTACTTTCTTGACTTTCTGGAATCACCACCGAATAACCCGCATAATATAAATCTTTCACCATTTGAAAAGAATCTCCTCTTCGTTGGTCGCTCCAACCTGAAACACCACCACCCGTTCCATGCAAGATGAAAACAGTGCCTTTTGCGTCTTCTTGAAAGGCAGTGTAAAATGGTTGCACGATCGAAGAAGTACGCATACTTTCAAAGGTCAAAAAATCGCTGGGTACTTCTGCAAAATGTGCTTTGGCTTCCACTCCTTCATTGGGCATAATGAAAGCTGTTCTCCACTCTCCTTGGTCAGCAACGAAAGTCAGATTTTCGGTACTGAAAGTCCAATGGGTAAATACTTCATAATCGTCCAATGCGCGAGAAAAAATATAGACCGTATCACCAACGGCGTAGGTATTTGAGCCATGACCTTCGCTGACCGTGAGCGAATAAGACTGGCTAAGTAGAGAAGTAGAAAAAATTAGGCAACATAGTAAGGTGTAGCAGTATTTCATAGCCGTTGGATTAAATGTTAGTTGTAGATTAGACTATGATTTTGTGGAAAGTTTAAAATTACGAGATAACGAGCTATGAGTTTACAGTGTAACGAATTCAGAAAGTCAATAAAAGTATCACACTGTGAAAAAAGAGCTGTTTATAGACCGATTATTAATTTCTAAGAGCTTGTTTGGAAATTTATTTAATTGATAATCAATAGTTTATGGTTCACGCCTCAAGCGTGAGGCTGGCAGCCACTCTAATTCAAAACACGGTAGCTTTGAAGAGCTACTATATTTCTCGCACCAAAATATACTAGTGCGTAACATCAGTCACTAATCAGTTGAATCAAGCCACTATCCGCTCAATCGGCATCACCAATATATCCTCCGCGCCTAGACTTTTCAGCGGACGAACGACTTTCCAATAGTCTTCTTCCTTCAAAACAGCGTGTATGGCGACCCACCCATCGCTTGCCAATTGCATAATCGTCGGACTTTTTACGCCAGGCAACAAATCAATGATTTCTCCTACTTTTGCTTGCGGTGCATTGAGCATGACGTACTTTTTATTTTTTGCATTCATCACGGCATCTAAGCGAAATAGTAAATCCTCCAAAACCGCTTGGTGCACTGCGTCCAAGTGTGTGTGTCCGATTAAGACGGCTTCTGACTGCATCAAGATTTCTACTTCTTTCAGTCCATTGCTACGCAGCGTTCCACCTGTGCTGACGATGTCAAATATACCGTCGGCAAGACCGATATTTGGTGCAATTTCAACAGAACCACTGATCTCGTGTATATCGGCTTGTACTTTTGCTTTATCTAAGTACTTTTGTAGAATGACGGGATAGGAAGTCGCAATTTCTTTGCCCTCAAAAAAAGCGATGTTGTTGTATTCTACATTTTTGGGAATTGCCAAAGACATTCGACAGCGCGAAAATCCAAGCCGTTTGATAATTTCCACTTTTTTGTTACTTTCTTCCACCACATTCTCTCCCAAAATGCCGATGTGCGCCACGCCATCTTCCACGTATTGCGGAATGTCATCGTCCCTCAAAAGCAGCAAATCCAAAGGAAAAGTAGAAGCACTGGTCATCAGTGTTCTTTTGCTGGTGCTGTATTTGATGCCGCATTCTTGCAGCAAGGAATTGGTTTTTTCACTCAGTCTTCCCGATTTTTGGATCGCAATTCGCAGGCGATTGTTGTTCATATTGCTATTTTTGCCGCGAAAATAGAATATTTGTGGGTCTTCGGTGATTTTTAGCGATACGAAAAAAGGATACGACTTTTTCGATCAATAGAATTTTCCTAATGAGCCGATAAAATTATAATATGAAAGAAATAAGCGTCATTGGTGCAGGAACAATGGGAAATGGAATTGCCCACGTTTTTGCCCAAAATGGGTACAGCGTTCAGCTCATTGATATTTCAGAAAATGCTTTAGAAAAAGCCATACAAACGATTGGAAGAAACCTAGATCGCCAAGTCAAAAAAGAACGAATTACTGCCGCAGATAAAGACCAAACCCTTGCTAATATTCATACGCAGACGAATCTCCAAAAAGGGGTCGAAAAAGCGGATTTGGTGGTAGAAGTAGCGACGGAAAATACAGATTTGAAGCTTAAAATCTTTCAGCAACTCGACCAATACGCGCCCAGCGAAGCGATTCTGGCTAGCAACACTTCTTCTATTTCTATTACTAAAATTGCCGCTGCCACCAAACGTCCCGACAAAGTGATTGGAATGCACTTTATGAATCCCGTTCCGATTATGAAATTGATAGAAGTCATCAGAGGTTATGCGACTTCAGACGATACGACTCAAGGCATCATGGACTTGTCCAAAAAACTACACAAAATTCCAGTGGAAGTCAATGATTATCCAGGTTTCGTTGCCAATCGTATTTTAATGCCTATGATTAATGAAGCCATTTATTCGCTTTACGAAAATGTAGCGGGTGTCCATGAAATAGACACTGTGATGAAGCTGGGTATGGCGCATCCGATGGGACCTTTGCAGTTAGCAGATTTCATTGGTTTGGACGTTTGTCTTTCCATTTTGGAGGTACTCTACAAAGGTTTCGGGAATCCCAAATACGCGCCTTGTCCGCTATTGGTCAATATGGTGACGGCAGGTAAATTAGGAAAAAAATCAGGGGAAGGTTTCTATGATTACACGCACGGTACGAAAGAGTTGGTCGTAGCGGTTGGTTTTGCTTAAAATACTAGATATACTGCCTAAAAACAATACCTTTGAATTAAGGGATTTCGTTGCTATTTTCAAACAAAAAAGCATAAATAAACTAATACGAATGGCATCCTTTGAAGTAATTGGTGGAAAAAGATTACAAGGAGAAATCACACCACAAGGCGCGAAAAATGAAGTTTTACAAATCCTCTGCGCTACCCTACTGACCGATGAAGTCATCACGATTTCCAATATTCCCAATATTTTGGACGTACAGCGGCTGCTCAATCTACTAAAGGGATTGGGAGTGAAAATGGAGCAACAATCCGCAGATACTTACACTTTCCAAGCCGACGAAATTGACTTGACGTTCTTTGAATCAGAAGAATTTAGGAAAAATGCAACCAAAATCAGAGGTTCTGTGATGTTACTTGGACCATTGCTGGGTCGCTACCAAAGGGCTTTTTTGCCACAGCCGGGCGGCGATAAAATTGGGCGTCGGCGCATGGATACGCACTTCAATGGACTGGAAAAATTAGGGGCAACTTTCACCTTCGATGTGGATCAACAAGTCTATAATATTAAGACGAAGGGCTTAAAAGGGACTTACATCTGGATGGATGAAATTTCTGTCACAGGCACCGCCAATGTAGTCATGGCAGCGGTTCTAGCCGAAGGAAAGACCACTATTTACAATGCAGCTTGCGAACCTTATTTGCAGCAACTATGCAAGATGCTCAATCGAATGGGGGCGAAAATATCGGGCATTGGCTCTAACTTATTGAATATAGAAGGCGTGACTGCTTTGCGTGGAACAACTCACAGAATGTTGCCAGATATGATTGAAGTGGGCAGTTTTATTGGCTTGGCAGCTATGACGCAATCTGACATTACGATCAAAGATTTGGACATCGCTCAATTGGGAATTATTCCAAGGACTTTTGAGCGCATGGGTCTGGAAATGGAAATTGGAGCAGACTACATCAGAGTCCCCAGCCAAGAATCTTACGAAATACAGACTTTCATTGATGGTTCCATCATGACGATTTACGATGCGCCTTGGCCAGGTTTCACCCCCGATTTGATGAGTATCATTTTAGTGATGGCGATTCAAGCAAAGGGCAGTGTTTTAATCCATCAAAAAATGTTTGAGAGTCGTCTGTTTTTCGTAGATAAATTGATTGATATGGGCGCGCAAATCATCCTCTGCGATCCGCATCGCGCGACGGTAATTGGTTTGAACCGTCGCTATCCACTGAGAGGTATCCGAATGACTTCTCCCGATATTCGAGCGGGCGTTGCGCTACTCATCGCTGCGCTTTCTGCTAAAGGAAAGAGCATCATTGATAATATCGGGCAAATCGATCGTGGCTACCAAAATATAGATGGACGTTTGCAGGCACTAGGCGCGCAAATTCGGAGGATATAGGCTATCTCAACAAAGTCACATCTCCTTCAAAGACGACCACTTCTTGATCTATAAATTCTATTTCTGCGTAAAAGGCATACACTCCTGAATTGACCAATTCGTCATTAAAAGTGCCGTCCCAACCAAAAGCGGAATCTCCGATTGGAATATTATCTGCTTCAAACAACAAATCGCCCCAACGGGAAAAGATTTTCAGCGTTCTGATACCTACGCTTGCTCGACCACCGAAAAGCGTAAATCGACTGTTAGCGGTATCTCCTGATTCTGGGGCAAAAGCAGTCGGGATATAAATAGGACGCTCCTTTTCTACCCGTACAATCACTTGATCGATAGCTGTGCAGCCATTTTCATCAATCACAGTGATGGTGTATTGGGTGCTATTAAAAGGAAAAGCGGTTGGATTGGGACAATTCACACAACTCAAAGTCAGACTATCCTCACTGGTCCAGAAAAATTCAACTTGCTTGTCCAAAGGAAGGACGATTGCCTCCAAATCAGTATCGAAGCCAAGATTAATTCGACGATCTGCTCCTGCATCTACTAGGAAAGCAGGTGGCTCGCCTACGCTAGCGGAGAGTGTATCTCCTTCGCAGCCTCGACTATCGCGCACCACGATCTGATAATCTCCTGCTAGTAAATTATTGATTGTAGAATCTGCCTGAAAATTGCCGCCGACTACACTAAACTCAAAAGGTGGTGTACCGCCTACAGTCGCTAATTTAATCCTCCCACTTGGCGTATCTGGACAAGTAGCATCTATGATTTCATCAATTAAAAAACGCAGTCCTCCTGGTTCGATGATATCAGCGACTTCTTCAATTTCACAGCCATTTGCATCTTGTACAATCAAGCGGTACGTTCCTGCCCTTAGCTCACTCAGACTAGCTTCCGTCGAAGCTGTATTCCATAGATAAGCATAGTCACCTACACCACCATTCACGATACTTTCTATTGTTCCGTCAATTAATCCTTTACAACTGATATTGGTTGCCAAAAGCTCTAGTTGTAAGGAGTCAGGTTCGCCCATCATAATGTCAAAAGTCGAATTACAGCCGCTAGCATCTCGTACGCTGACCGTATAAATACCTGCTGATAGATTTTCGAGTGTGCTATCGCTCACAAAACCTGTTCCAAAATCATATTCGTAGGGAGCAGAACCTTTGATGGGGGACACCACCAATATGCCATCCGAAAAACCTGTACAAGAAGGCTCTATAACGGGTGCAATACTTTCATTCAATTGGATGCTATCTTCTGGAAGAAAAACCTCAAAAGGCGCACTCGTACAATTTTGAGCATCTTTCACAATGACGCTATAAGTACCTTCTCCGAGATTTTGACGTTCTCTATCCATCGTAAATATACCGCTGCCATCCCATTCAAATTGATAAGGAACACTGCCACCACTAGCGGTCAATTCAATACCACCATTCGTGCCGCCGCCACAGTCGGGCAGTTGAAGATCAAAGTCAACGCTCGGTGGCTCTACGACTTCTATTCTCGCAATTTCCGTGACGGTACAGCCCAAATCTGTTTCTACAGTAAGTGCAATAATTTTTTCTCCAGGCGTATTGTAGGACACTTCGTGCGGGCCTTCGCCACTTCGGTTGATTGGATTGGCACTGACACCAAATGTCCAAGTCCAACCCGTAATCTGTCCTGCGGCAAAACTGGAAGAATCTGTGAAAGCAATATTTTCGTTTAAACAAACCACATTGTCGTCTTCCCCGATTGCTATGGAGGCATCTAGGGTCACATTGGTTTTAGGACCTAAAAAAGTACCTGTTCCGCCAAATTCAAGGTTGAATCCATTACCAGTCGAAGTGAAGTTATTAATGCCGAGTGCGTAGGACTTTCCTGATTCCATCATCAAGGGTTGTAAAAAGTTATTTTGCCTACCATTGTTGCAACCTGCGGGTTCGTTTTCATCTTCTTCCCCATCTCTAAGTCCTGTTGGTCCCATGCAGCGACTTGGATAAGCGAAGTCGCCAGAAGCCATGCAGCGCAAGACCCTTTTGTCCCTACAGTTGCCAATTCCATTTGGGAGTTCGTACAAGACAAAGTCGAGATCATCAGTTTCGTTCAAAGGTGTCAAAGTAAATTCCAGAGTGCCCGATTCATCACAAATCCATGTGTACCAAGTAGAGTTCGTTTCATTGTTGACTGTGACACCATTAGAGAAGCAAAGTGCATCATCCAATTCTCTGGTATTGCTGCCTGCACCCGTCACTGTCTGCACAGAAAAACCAGAATCGTCGCACAGGATAGAAGCTTGCGGACAATCAGAAGTAGGGTCAACGGGTGGATTAAAATTGTTGATACAAACTTGGAAAGAACCCGTTCGACCATTGCGCCCTTGCACTCGTAATAGATAGGTTTGTCCAGGTATCAATCCGCCTTGATACAGCTCTATGATGTGATTGTTTTCATTGTCTGTTTGGCATTCTAGCTGTTGAAGTGTACTTGTACAAGAGCCTTCGTAGAGTGCTGCTTCAGGATTTCTTAGGCTACCACCAGGCGCAACACGAGTGTCTCCCCTAATGATAATCGTGACATCTGTAGCGAGTGCAATGAAAAAAAACCAAGTATCTTCTCCAGCACCTGAAAAGCAGGAAGCTCCATCAAATCCAGAAGTTGTTGCTCCAGCATTGGTAAATGCGGCTTGTGGAGAACAGAAATTCATTGTCTCTTCTAAAAAAGTAGCGTTCTCACAGTCATCGTTTGCGGGCTGTGAAAAAGCAGTAATGCCACAGACGAAAACTGTGGAGCATAGTAGGAAAATTTTTCTCATAGATCGTAGTAAATTTGGTTTGTAACGACTAAACCTATTGTCATTGCTGCAATATATACTGCGTTTGGGATAAAAAAAGTGCATTTTCTCTTTTGTTTATTGCGCCTGAGTTATTTAACGCTTGTACCACTAGGGAAAAAGTTCTATAATGGATGGACGAGGAGACTTTTGAAGTTTTAGTACCTATGAAATTCTGTTTTTACCAACATTTCAAACTTGAAAAGTCTTTTACCCTTTTACCAATGTCCATAGTGAGAACTGCTAGTTATGAAATAAAATAAAAAGTGTCTAGGTGTGAAAATATCAGACACAAAAGTGGTGTGTGTGTTAATGGACAACGGTTTTCTTTTGTACTAAGTTGAAATAAAAACGCAATTGTTTACTCTTTCGTACAAATGGTCATAAAATTTGAGGTAAGAGTGCCGACAATTCTTAGAATCATTCTATTTTTAGTCGATCTAATATACTTTCATTTCACTGCTCTGGTCATCTCTCTCTTACCTGGCGGGCCTTTTAGCCGCTCTATTGTAAATCCCGCTTCCTTCATATTTCTTTTCACTGCACCCTTTGCGCAATAAGTGACAAGTATGCCGTTTTCCTTTAGGGCAGCGTACATTTTTTTCATCATAGGGAGTTCCCAAAGTTCTGACTGTGCATTGGGTGCAAAAGCATCGAAATAGATGATGTCAAATACAGCGTCATAGCTAATGTGGTCGAAGGTTTGGAGGTGCTTGCGGAAGTTGAAATTCTCATTAATAGTATGCGGTAATTCCCAGTCGAGCGTATGTAATTGGTCAAAAATACCTGTATCTTCTTCCTCTACGGATAGGATTTCTCTGTAATTCAAAGTGCCTACTTCTTGCTGCGTAATCGGGAAAGCTTCGTAGGTGGTGTAGTGGATATTGAGGTTGCGTTTTCGAGCTTCTAAGTAAGTCATCAAGGCATTCAGTCCTGTTCCAAAACCAACCTCTAAAATACTAATATTCCTTTGAAGCACTGCTTTGAAGCGCAATGCCGCATCTATGAAAACATGCTGAGTCTCTTGCACTGCGCCGTACTTAGAGTGATAGCTGACTCCAAATTGCTTGGAAAAAATGGAATGTGAGCCGTCTTGCGTTTCAAATATTCTTGAATCCTCCATAATGGAGTAGTTAGCCTAAGTTCAATGATGAATGTAATTATTCCACTTCAACTAACTAAAATTTGCTGCTTTTTGTTTGCGCTGCTACTTTTTTCAACTTGCTAAAACGGCTTGGACTGCTTTCAAATCAATATCAAAATGCGAAGCCTGATGCACACAAGAGCCATCTCGAATGAGTAAGATTTGTGGCGATTCGTGTTCGATATGAAAAGTATCGGATACGGCATCAGAGAGCGAACGATAATCAAGAACGTTCAAAAAGTAGGGCAATACTTCTTCCTTTTCAAATGCCCAAGCCCGTTCGAGCCGCATGCGCGCCATCATGGAGATAGAACAAGTAGTGCTATGCTTGTAAATCAAACAAGGCACAGCACTAGATTTTTCTTGAATATCTTGAATTTGTTTTGGCGTGGATAAGTCGATCCAGTCCATTACTTTTGATTCGTTACGATTGCTTTGGTGATTGCTGTTTTTACGATTTCACTCACCTTTTCACCAATGGAAAAATTATTGGGACAGCCATATCCTCGATTGCAAGAAGTGAAAGAGGCGGCAAAAGCAAAAAGGCTACAAATGACTAGGGCTTTTCTAAAATTCTTTTTCATTACAGGAAATTTTATTGAGTTCGCTAAACTTTGTTCTATTGAGTCAATTAATTTAGTTTTTAAATACACAACAAACTAAACGACTTTCTGGAGAAAAGTTACAAATTATTAGCTAAACGGGCGGAGAATAGCAATTATTTTAACATTCTAACAAATATCTGCTTTTAGTTGTGCTAACTTGGCGCAAAGGTATATACTCCATTTGGGATAAAAGAGTACATTTTTTTTGTTTATTCGTTGAATCGTTGATTCGTTTAATGCATTAAATATCAATGTATTGCAGTTCAACAAATAAACAATTTAAACAGACGTGTCCGCCTTAGGCGCGATAAACAAGTATATTCATGTGTACAGATTTATCCCGTTTGTAGTATAAACTCGCTTATTTTGTATTTCATTATTAGAAACTTTTGCTTTGTGGGTATAGCAATTGAATTTTTTCGTAAAAAAAAGTGGTTCTTTGAAAATTTTTGTGATCTAGCTGTACGATTTCAGGAAATAACATGTTCTTTTTGTCTTAGCACAAAAAGAACCAAAAAAGCCAAGACTGAATTTCTTTTTTAGCGTTGCAAAAGCACCAAAAAGACTAAACAA
>JBCCRX010000248.1:0-10334 GCA_039201015.1 Bacteroidota bacterium
GAGAAATTCCTTAGAATTTCGAGCTTTAAAAAACCCATCTGCCGCCGTCGAAGACGGCGGCGAAAAAGGGTTGAGGGAGAAAATACAAAGAAACTTAATTTACAGTATATTTAGCTAAATAAGTTCATATCATATATTTTTGCATAAAAAGGCTTTTTGACAAGTGCAAAAATACGATACAAAAACACCTCACACCTCGCATTTTGTACGACCTACTCCCCTTGCTTTCGCTTAGTCTAAGTTGATAACAACTCCAAAATTTTTAGTCATATTGAGTTGTCGAACGAACTCCATGGATATATTGTTATGATGGTAACAAGAAAAAAAAACCCATTCGCCAACCAATTATTAATTTCCAAACATGCTCTTGAGGATGATGAGTAAACAAACTACATCGACTACGCATCCAATTCTACTTTTTGACGGACTTTGTAATCTCTGCAATGCGTTTGTTCAATTTACTATTAGGATGGATTCGGAAGCCATCTTTCGCTTTGCTTCTTTGCAGTCGGAAGTGGGTCGCCAACTCTTGAGAGACTTCCATTTACCCCTTGAAGATTTGAAAAGTGTTGTATTGATTCATCAAGACAAAGCCTACACACATTCCGATGCACCACTGGAAGCAGCTCGACGATTGGGTGGATGGTGGATACTTTTGTATGGATTCAAAATTGTTCCTCAATTCTTGCGCGATTCGGTCTATAATTGGATTGCTAGGAATCGATATCGCTGGTTCGGGAAGGAAGAAAGTTGTTGGTTGCCGACACCAGATTTGCAAAAGCGATTTTTATAAATCATTCAGAATCACGAAGCTCCGTATTCGGACAAAATCATGATGCGCTCAAATGATTGATTAGCATTTGACTACTATCTACTTCAACCTGTTTTGTTTAAAATTATGACAAGTGTGAAATTATCAGACGAACTCAAAGAAGCCATTTCTAACATGCTCTCAAAGGAAAAGGACAAATTGCTTTTTCGCTTGATAGCGAAGGACGCAGCTTTGGTGGAAAAATTGAAATTTCAATTACTGGAAAGCGGAGAAGATGCCAAAGAAAGACGTCGGGAAGAGTTGTATCGAGAAATCAACCAGCATTTGGAATCTTATAAAAATTACTACTATTCTCCAGGTTATTTGCTACTTGAATTGCGCTCCATCAGCGGCGCGATCAATAGGCATGTCAAAACGACCAAAGACAAATACGGTGAAGTGGTATTAAATCTGTTCATGCTCAACAAAAGCTTGGCACTCTACATGGATCGAATCAATCAAGCCATACCTAGAAAACAAGCTACCTTAAGCGCGTATGTCCTAAAAAGGGCCGTTAAAATTCTCGGTTTAATCAAAAGAATGCACCCAGATATCCGCTTGGATTTTGAAGATGATTTAATGCAGTTGGGCGCATTGATTTCCAAAAATAATATTATGGTAAATAATGCACCTAACGAGAAGTTAGACATCAATAAATTGTTGCGCCCGCACCTTTGAGGGAGAGATGGAAGGAAAAGATAGAAAGTGCGTGAATTTCGTATGAAAGCAAACGATCTTTTTACTCAAGAGCTTACTTCAAAAATGCCTTGACTTCCTCCACACCAAAAGCATTCAAACAATCTTTTTTAGTCAGTCCCCCTTTACGGGCAGCTAGCACCCCAAAGTGCATATCGTGCAGCCCTGCTTTGCTGTGTGCATCTGGATTGATCGCAATTTTAACACCTTTTTCTAAGGCATAAGGAATCCATTTCCAGTCTAAGTCAAGTCGATAGGGATTGGCGTTCAGTTCAATGTGGACAGCATTAGCAGCACAAGCATCGATCACTTTTTCATGATGAATAGGATAGCCTTTTCTAGAGAGCAGTAAACGTCCAGTTGGATGCCCCAAAATGCTCGTATATGGATTTTCTATGGCAGTAATCAGCCGTTTTGTGGCTTTTGCTTCATCCATTTTTAGATTGGAATGCACCGAAGCAACAATAAAATCAAACTGCCGCAGGAAGTCTTCTTCATAATCCAAGCGGCCATCGTTGAGAATATCGCTCTCTATGCCCTTGAAAATTTGAAAAGGCGCGAGCTTTTGGTTCAGTTCATCAATAGCGGTCCATTGTTCTATCAGTTCTGCCTCTTTCAATCCACTGGCATAGAAAGCAGACTTAGAATGATCTGTGATGCCAATATATTCATAGCCTAAAGATTGTGTGTAACGACACATATCTTCTAAAGTATGTGCCCCATCACTAGCAGTGGTGTGTACATGAAAAATGCCTTTTAGGTGCTGATCTTCAATTAATTGAGATTTTGTAAGTGTTTCCGAAAAGGCTTGCTCTCGCAATTCTGGGAATACAAATGGCATATTGAGCTGCTCAAAGACACTTATTTCTTCTCGCTTATTAGTTCCCTTATTTGAATCCAAGCGTAGGGAAGCAACAAAGGCTGTATTGCCTGTATATTCAATTTGCTTCTGTCCAAAGTTAGCTTCTTCACAATAGTATAAACGTACTGGAATTTGCTGCTCTCCAAATCGAATATCCATCGTATCACCAGCCATTTTTTCTGTGGCATACCTTTGTGCTATTTTTTCTCTGCTTCCGTCATCCGCTGCAATCAGCACTTCGATCTGACTCAATACGGGCATTTTTCGCCTTATTTTTCCCGTCAACTCTATTTTTCCCGTGGGCAGTAATTGCCTCAACTCCTCTAATACTGCTTCCGCAACTGCTTCTAATCTAGCGTAGTGAAATTGATCTTTACTTTGCTGATAGTATTCCAGTTTTTGGCGTAAATCTTCTTGGGTTTTTGCTCCAAAACCTTTCAACTCAATCAAGCGATTTTCATTCACTGCGTACAATAATTCTCCTATGGATTCTGCACCTAAATCCTGCCAAATAGTCTTGATTTTCTTTGCACCAAACCCTTTAATTTGCAACATTTCTTGTACGCCCGCTGGCACTTGCGTTTTGTAGCGCTCTAGCGTGTTCATTTTTCCGTTGTCTAGTAATTCTCGAATCTTTCCGTGTATGGCTTTTCCAACTCCTGAAATAGCAGTAATTTCTTCGTCGGTCATGCTCGAAAGTGGAACTTCCCAGCTTCGTAGTTTTCGATAAGCATTTTCATAGGAGCGAATTTTGTAGGGATTTTCCCCTTGTAATTGCATCAATTGTCCAAGTAATTGGAAAGATTGTGCGATTGCTTTGTTTGTCATGTACAATTATCAATTTTGTAGCAAATATTATAAAAATAAGGATACTTTCTAGTTGTTCAATCTCGATTATTCATACGAAATGAACATGCATAAAAGAAGATCGTTTTCACTAGAAATTTGCAACAATCATGAAACACAAACAACTCTTCATTTTGCTCCTTATCATCTGTCCAACATTGCTACCAGCACAAAGTCTAAAAGAACTAAAAGCTCTACGCAAAGAAAAAAGAGTGGCTAGAAATGAAGTGAGTAATAAAATTGATTCTTTGACTAAAGTAATTCAATCCTATCCTGGCTGGAAAACGGGATTTTCGGGTGTATTCGGAATGGATTTTACGGGCTCCAGAAATTGGTTTGCCAATGCTATCGAAACCAATGATACCAGAGCCTATAGCACCAGTTTCAATGCTTTTGCCAATTATGATCGAAAGAAATTATTTTCTCGCAATAATGTGAACGCGGTGCTGCAAGTGCAAAGGGTAAAAAATATCAACATCAATGATGATACGGGAGAAGAAGAAACCACCACTAAATTGATTTCAACGGCAAGTAATTTTTCTATTTCTAGCTTGAATGGCTACAAATATTCGGAAGAATTTTCGATTTCGCTAGAAATGGGCTATCAAACGGGCATCCTCAACTTTGAGGAAGATGAGGGAAAGGTCGTTTCTATCTTTAATGACCCTGGACAGCTAACGGCCAGCATCGGTGGCAGTTGGTCACCAAATAACAATTTGGTGTTTTCCGTTCATCCGCTGGGTGCACAGTGGAATTTTCCCACCGAAGACTATTCTTCTTCCATCGGAGCTAGAATTAGTGGTATCTATAACAACACTTTCTTTGATTTTTTGGGCTGGGCAACCGACTTAAGAGTCTTTATTGCTTATTTAGGAGATGAAAGCCAAGATTATACGGCTGGCGATCTTTCTACTTGGGACTGGACGAATACGTTTACAATTTCGGATTTAATCGGAGGCATAGGTGTAGGTTTTACGCTAGGGTTGAGGCGCAATAAACAGTTGGCTTTTAACAAGAATATCATAGAAGAAGCAGGTCAGTTACAGATGTATTATGCACTTGGGCTTTCTTATGCTATTGGGGGTTGAATTGCAGTGCTAAATAGTAAATGATGAAGGCTGGTGGGCAGAAGGTGCATGCGTTTCAAATAACGAACAAGTCGAAGCCGTTTCTCCTTCTACATAGGAGAAAAGATTTGTGAAATCAAAATGAACGAGACATGAAAAAACAGAAGCCTTTTAAGAAATTTATCAAATTTGTAAAAGAGCTTTTTGAAGAATTTACCAATGACAATGCTTTTACGCTAGCAGCCGCTTTGTCCTATTACACAGTTTTTTCCATTGCGCCACTTTTAGTTATTGTATTAGCTGTTTCTAGTTTGTTTTTGGGACAAGAAGCCGTGCAGGGGCAGTTGTACGAGCAGCTAGGTGGTTTACTTGGACGCGAAACAGCGGATCAGCTAGAAGAAATCGTAAAAAATGCTTACGTCAGCGGGCAATCAGGCATTGCGACTATCATTAGTATCGGTGCGCTTTTGTTCAGTGCTACTGCGGTAGTCCATCAACTAAAAGCAGCCATTAACAAGGCTTGGAACATCAAAGAAAATCCTCAAAATGGTATCTTTGCGTACATAAAGAATCGCTTTCTTTCTTTGACGTTCATTTTGGGTTTGGGTTTTATATTTCTGGTTTCTTTGGGTCTCAATTCGGTTGCTGCTTTTTTCTCCGATGAAATCATCAGGTTATTTCCTGCTCTCAATCAGACCTTGACCTTTGTAGTTCCGCTTATCATTTCAGTGCTGATTACACTCCTCGTTTTTGCTATGTTGTTCAAATACCTTCCCGATGCCATCATTCAGTGGAAAGATGTCTTAGTGGGCGCATTATTCACGACAGTTCTGTTTATTGTTGGAAAATCTGCTATCGGCTTATACATAGGAAATAGTAGCGTAACGACTACTTTCGGAAGCGCAGGCGCATTGGCCTCTTTGATGCTTTGGGTTTATTACAGTGCGGTGATTTTGGTTTTAGGGGCAGAGTTCACACAAGTCTGGGCAAGAGCTAGAGCCAATAGAATTAAGCCAAACAAAAACGCAGTAAGAATAAGGAAAGAAGAGGTTAGTATAGTCTCCTGAAACTCCTAGATGACAGGCACTTATCCTTACCAGTTCTCGTCATCAGGGTATAACCAATATACTATCTTTACAGCGGACTGTGAATAATAAGACAATTGCACCCCCTTTTAGTCAGTTCAACACTTCATCAATCCCTAGCTCGTACATCGCCGCTTCCCGTGATCCTTGAGCGCACGCTCGGATCCCCTTTGTAAGTCACATCGCCACTTCCCGTGATATAAACTTCCAATCTTTCGCTTACATTCACTTCACAATCGCCAGAACCCGTGATGCGAACGACGCATTCTTTGACCTTAAAATTATTGCTCTCCACATCACCCGAACCCGTGATACTGATTTTCTGATCGTCGGCACTGCCGCGCAATTCTATATTACCAGAACCTGTGACCACACAATTTGCTTCATCCGCTTCTGCTTCAAATTGGATGTTTCCAGAGCCACTTACGTTCATTTTCAGTTCATCTAAACCATCGAAAGCGTTTTCGCCAGAAATATCGCCCGAGCCAGAAACAGACAATTTATCTATCGTCGGAACAGTGACCCATATTGTGATTTTGTCATAATTGCGCATGGATTTTTTGAAGCCAATTTTCCAGTATTGATTAGAGACGTCTTTGGTAATATTTTCGATAACGCTCTCTCTTGCCTCTATCTCTACAGATTGCTGATTGCCTTGCCTCAAATAGACATCAGCGGATAAAGACAATCCCAGCCCTGTAAATTTATCCAAGTCTAATGTCGTGCGCATTCTTTCGCCTTCTACCGCTGCATTGTTGCCGCCTTCCCATTGTACGCAAGCAAAAGAAAGCGCGGCGGCTACAAATAAAAAAGCCATGAAACTAAATGAATTTCTCATATTTAGGTTGTTTTGTAAATGTTGTTAGCGATTAGCAGTTGACTTTTAGCTAGTTTTTAAAAGGACAAAAACTTTTTAATATGGTTGCAAACCGCATCAAACCTCCTTCCTTAAAATCTCTAAAGGTGGTTTAGCGACCACTTCTCGACTGTTCAATAGACCGATGATGACCGTCAGCGAAGTGATGCCGACGAACCAAAGCAGAGGTGGCCACCAATTGGGCTGAAAGTCCGTTTGAAAAGCGTATTCTGCTAAGAAAAAACTACTAATAATGGACAAGAGCATACCCGTTAAAGCCGCCATGCTACCGAGCAATAGGTACTCTAAAGCATTGATCCAAAGGATTTGTGTTTTGCTTGCTCCTAGCGTTCGCAATAGCACGCTTTCTTGGATGCGTTGGTATTTACTTAAGACGACGGAACTAATCAGGACGATGATGCCCGTCAATATGCTGAACAATGCCATGAAGCGAATGACGAAAGAAATTTTGTCAAGAATAGTATCCAGTGTTTGCAAAAGTTGGCGTACATCAATGAGTGTGACACTCGGAAATTTTTCTACTAAAATGCGCTGGAAACCAGCTACTTGCTGCACGGAATCGGAACGACTAGCCAGCAAATTGACTTGTGGCGCAGATTCCAAGACGCCTGTCGGAAAAACGAATGGAAAATTGGGATTCATGGCTTCTACTTTCACTTTTCTAATGTTCCCAACAGTAGTTGCTATATTTTTCCCTTGTACATTAAAAGTGACTTGGCTGCCAACTTCTAGTTCCAGACTCTTTGCAATATTTTTATCCACGGAAATATAAATGCTATCTTCATTTGTAGCCCTTTCGTACCAAGTGCCCTCTTCAATTTCTTCATTCTCCTGTAAATAGTCGCGATAAGTCAATTGAATTTCTTGCTCCAATAAGAAGTTAGGAATTTCGGAAGTCGTATCTTTTAAAATATCATTGACGGCAATACTATCTACAGCAGCGATGCGCGTGGTCACAATGGGTAATTGAATCAGCACAGGCATATCATTGACTTCTACCAAATCCGCTACGGCTTCTTTTTCCTCATTCTGAATATTGAATAAAATCATATTCGGCTGATCGGCACTCCCTGACTGCTGGACTTGTTGCAAAAGCATTTCTCTTGTGAAATACATGGTCGAGATAAGCCCCGTTCCCAAACCAATTGCGATCATCAATACAATTGTTTGGTTGTTGGGGCGATATAAATTGGCAATACTTTGTCGCCAGATGTAACTCCATTTGGTTGGAAAAAATGTTTTGACCAACCACATCAGCAATTTTGCCATGCCAAACAAAGCCGCTAAACCAATGGCAATGGCAAGCGTAAAAAACAAAGCTTCCAAACCCCAACCAATCTGCATAATCGTAAATCCAACGACAAAAGTGGTTACAAAAAGGTAGATCAACCAGCGAACGGGGTCTCTTCCTGACACATCTTTTTCATAAGAAGAACGAAGCGAGCGAAGTGGCGATACTTTACGGATACGCACCAATGGCAGAAGCGCGAAAAGTATAGCAACTAATACGCCTGTCAATATGCCCTGCCCGATAGAAATCCACGAAATATCTGTACTGATACGTTCGAGTGGTAAAAAATCGCCTAAAATGACTGGCAAAATTTGCTGCAAGAGTGTTCCGATGACCGTGCCGATGATTGCACCAATCAAGCCAATGACACTAATTTGAATCAAAAAGATCAAAAAAGATTGGCGTCCACTTGCCCCCAAACAGCGCAAAATAGCCACAGAACTGAGCTTGTCTTTGATGTAGATGTGTACGGAACTCGCCACGCCAATACAGCCCAACAAAAGGGCGATGAAAGCCACTAGATTCAAAAAACTGGTCAGTGCGCCGAAGATTTGTCCGTAGTTTTCTTTGCGGCTGTTCACGGTTTCGTAGCGCAGGGATCGGTCTTCAAGGGCATCTTCGAGATAGCTTTCTGCCAATAAATCCACATCTTCTCCTTCTTCAAATTTCAAATAGTATTCGTATTCCGCAATGCTACCAAATTGAAGCAACTCGGTACTATCTACCATGGACATTGGAATGCAAACCAGTGGCGCGAAGGCATTTGCAATTTCAGAGCGTCCAGGAATATTTTTGATGATGCCTTCTACCATAAAGGTCGCTTCTCCTACGCTCACCGAGTCTCCTATTTCAACATCGAATTGCAGGGCAATCGCATCTTCGATTAGGGCATTTTTGCTTTTGCGAAAGCGGTCTGCTGCTTCCTTGGGCAAGGTGCGCATTTCTCCGTAGAAAGGATAGCCGCCTTCAATCGCTTTTATTTGAGCTAGGCGCGTATCGCCCGTTTTGGGAAAGCGGATAAAAGAAGGAAAATTGACGGAACTCGAACGATCAACTGCGCCCAAAGTATCCAACAATTGATCTAAACTATCCGAAGGGGCTTCTGAACCCCTCACCAGTAAATCTGCGCCTAGCAAAGATTGGGCTTCTCTATTGATGTCTTTTTGCAGGTTATTTCCAAAAGAATTAATCGCCACCAAAGCCGCAATGCCCACTACAATGGAAGAGATGAAGAGCAAGAGTTTACCTCTATTTCGACGGCTATCGCGCCAAGCCATTTTGCTCAGCCATGAAAAACTAGGTTTGGACATATTTTTCTTTGAATTGAAGTTGGCGTTTGGGTTATTTGTTACAAATTCCCTAAACAATCATTTGAACTGCATATGGGACAAAAAAGTGCATTTCCATTTTTGGTGATCGCGCCTGAGGCGGACAGGTTTGATGATATGGTGATTCAGTTAGTACCCAATCACCATATTACCAGTTAAACAAATGACCAAAATTATTAGAAACGGATTTGACTTTTTTACACCGAACGGAGTATATCACTAGATGTAAAGGTAATTTTTGTTTACTTTTCGATAGAGAAAAATCTACTAAAACAAAGGCTTTATAGATGAATTCAGACTTAATTTCCATACTACTTCCCATTTGTAATGCTGAGAAATATTTACCTGCTTGCTTAACCTCCATTTTGGAACAAAGCGAGGAAAATTGGGAATTGCTTGCCGTGGATGATTGCTCAAGCGATGCTACTTGGAGGATTTTGGAGCAGTACCGAGCGAGCGACAAGCGCATCCGTATTTTTAAGAATAAAGAGAAAGGTATTGTTCCAGCACTGCGGTTGGCTTTTAAAGAAAGTAAAGGCAAATACCTGACTCGTATGGATGCGGACGATCTTATGGCAAAAAATAAATTAGCGTACTTAAAAGAACCGTTGGTGCAAAAAGGAATTGGACATCTTACTACAGCTTGTGTAAAATATTTTTCTGAACAAGCACTTGGGCAAGGCTATCAAAAATATGCGGATTGGCTGAACGATTTGTGCCTAAAAAAGGAGCACTACAAAGCAATCTATAAAGAGTGCGTCATTCCTTCTCCTTGCTGGATGCTAGACCGAGCAGATTTGGTGCGTTGTGGCGCGTTTGAATCAAATCGCTATCCAGAGGACTATGATTTGTGTTTTCGATTCTACGAAAGAAAGCTGCGTGTAGTGGGCGTTCCAGCAATTTTACATTTTTGGCGCGACCATCCCGAGCGCACTTCGCGCACTTCTGAAGTTTATGCTGACAATCGTTTTTTAGACTTAAAATTGGATTATTTTTTGAAATTGGATTACAAAGCAGGACAGGACTTAGTGCTTTGGGGAGCAGGAAAAAAAGGAAAAAAAATAGCGCAATATTTAGTAGATCAGCAGATCAGATTTCGGTGGGTTTGCGATCGGGAAAGCAAATGGGGACACCAAATTTACCAGACCCTACTAGAAGATTATCAAATCCTTTCGCAGCTTGATACTCCTCAAGTTATTATCGCTGTTGCCAATCAAGAAGCGCAGCGCAGCATTCGTAGTTTCTTGAAAATAAATAAGTTACCAAAGGATAATGCTTTCTTTTTTTGTTGATATAAAGTTGATGGTGTGACTGTTTTTTAGCTGACGCTCCTAAGGAACGACGCACAAATAACCTGAGATTCTTGACTTCATCTTTACGCCTTAGGCGAACAGGTTTTGCGCTACTTTTCGTTAGAAAAAGTCTTATGTCCGCCTAAGGCGGATTGCGATTTTTCTGCCTCCATTAGCAC
>JBCCRX010000249.1:0-10329 GCA_039201015.1 Bacteroidota bacterium
GGTAGCTTTGACAAGCTAATAGATTTCTCGTACCAAAACATACGAGTGCGTAACATCATTTAGTAAATACTAAAGCAGTATCTTTGCAAAAAAAGGAGGGAAAAGTCGAGCGCGAAAAACACATAGTTAACAATTCGTGGAAATAGTTATTGAGAACATGAAATTAATAAGCGTTAATTCTCTTTAACATTTCAGCAAGCTTATCCTGTTTGTCTTGTATTATCTTTTGAAAACAAAATGAAAAATAAATTTTTCATTTTGTTTTCAAAAAAGGCTCGTGGACAAAAATGAATTTATTATCAATGATTTTTTCCAAAAATCATTGATAATAAATTCATTTCTGTCCTAAAAGTCCTCCCCAAAAGGAAAATTTTTATTGCATAAAAATTTTCCTTTTGGATTAAGAATTAGCGTTTAATTTTTCAAGCTCCCTTGGTTAACTATGCCTAAAAATTTAACTCAATACACAATGATTCGTCTTCTATTTATCAGCATTTTATTTGTAGGTAGCTACCAATTAAGCGAAGCTCAGATCATCGTAAAAGAGCCTAGCACGGTGACACAAATGCTCAATCGCTATACCGAAATCAACAAAAGAACCACCCGAATCAGAGGCTATCGAATTTTGATTTATTCTACTCGCGATCGTGGCAGAATGGAACGTACGCTGCGCGATTTCCAATACCAATATCCCAATGTTGGGGTGGATTGGGTACACGACCGACCCGACTATAAAGTGAGAGCAGGTGCTTTCGAGAGCCGATTAGATGCACAGCGTTTGTTGCACATTATTCGGCAAGATTATCCGAGTGCTTCTATCATGACGGATAATAAAATGAATCCAGGAGAGTTGATTTTTTAGTAGATAAGTACTTAGGCATGAGCGCAAGGCGTAGTTTAACAGGCGGAAGAATAGAAAAGAAAATTGATTGGATTCTATTTTCGATCTATCTTGGATTGGTTGCTTTAGGATGTGTGAGCGTTTACAGCGCAACCATAGGTGATGAACCTTTGGGTAGTATAGGTGCTTTGTGGAAAACGCAAGCAGGGATGCAAATTATTTGGGCAGCCATTTCATTGATTGTGCTTGCAATCACACAATTCATTCCAGGTGGTTTTTGGGAGCGTTTTTCTTTTATTATTTATATTTTTTCCATATTTCTATTGATTCTAGTCTTATTTTTAGGTAGTGAAATCAAAGGAGCAACCTCTTGGTTTAGATTTGGCAGTTTCGGCTTTCAGCCCTCAGAGGTAGCCAAATTCGCAAGCTGTCTAGCCATTGCTAGTTTTTTGAATAACTACAGAACTGACTTAGGTAAAACTAAGTTTTTACTGGCTGTTCTTGGATTCATTGCGCTACCAATGCTGCTGATTCTGCAGCAGCCCGATGCAGGTTCTGCTTTGATTTTTGGCTCTTTTGTTCTCCTTTTTTACCGAGCAGGCATGTCACCTAACTACATCTACATTGGCTTGTATATAGCTGCATTGTTCTTATTTTCCGTTGCTGTAGATAGTATCGCCTACGTTTTTCTAGGCTTACTGGTGGCAGCTAGTTTGATTTTCATTAGCCAAATTAAGCATTCTTCTTATTGGATGGCTGGCGGCATCTTATTGGGCATAGTTTCCTTCTTTTCCATATCTTCAGTGCAACCAATAGATAATATCACTAAGATTTTTTTGGTCTTAAATACCTGTGTATTTGTTGGTCTAGCGGGCTATCATTATTTCCACAAGAAGCAGCGCGTTGTTAGTCTTTTGACTCTTATCCTACTGATAAGTTCAGGCATTGCTTTTTCAACGAGCTACGCATTCAATAATTTTTTGGAGTCGCATCAGCAAGATCGTTTGAATATGTGGCTGCGACCAGACCGATGTGAACCGAGTGGACCTATCTATAATTTGAATCAGTCCAAACTGGCGATTGGTTCGGGTGGTTTCAAGGGCAAAGGCTTGTTCAAGGGTACGCTGACGAACTTAGACTATGTACCAGAGCAATCAACAGATTTTATTTTTAGCGTGATCGGTGAAGAGCAAGGCTTCATTGGTAGTATTCTTTTAATTGGCTTATTCTTCCTGTTCTTCACTAGGATTATTCAACTGGCTGAACGCCAACGTTCCGATTTTACGCGCTACTACGCCTACGGTATTCTTGGCATCTTTTTTATTCACTTTTTCATCAATGTCGGGATGACCATGGGCTTGATGCCCATTATCGGCATTCCACTGCCTTTTATCAGCAAAGGCGGTTCTTCCCTCTTGGGCTTTACTATTATGATTGCAGTATTATTGAATTTGGATAGTAGAAGATATTATATGTAGGCTCCCTTCCTTGTCATCAAGCGGAATCCCTTTCTTTATAAAAATCATCAAACACCAACATGTGCGGCAAGGTGAGTACAGAAATGAAAACGAGTGCATAGAGCGTCAGATACTCCCAAGTTTGGACGCCAGAAACAAGTAATAGAAAAGCGATACCGAAGTAGGAAACCAGCGTTAACCCACTAACGTCTTTCAGATAAGTTTTCAAGCTGTACTGTCGGCTCAATTTTGCGAGCGATTCGTATTGATGCTTCATCGAATTGAGGGAATGATGCAGCACAAAATAGAGCGTAAACCCAACGATGAAAGGCGTCAGGGTATAAATCACCAGCCACATAGCGAGATAGGCAAGTATTTTTAGGTAAATGTTTTTGGACAGTTGATGCTGAAAGTATTTTCGAGTAAAGTACAAAACACTCACCGAAGGAATCAAAAGGGCAGCGTAGCTTACGCTCTCCTGGTTCAATATAGGCAGTTGAACGCGCGTGACTTCCAGCAAAAAGCCTGATAAATCTTGGTAATTAAGCATTAATGGCATCAGTAAAATATTGCTGCCCCAAAGCAAGATCGGTAACTTACTATCCAGCTTTATATCTAATTCTTCGGCAAATTCCTGTCCAAAGTGATAGATCGCCATAGCAATAAATAGCAGAAAGGCTTTGAATGGAAAAAAGAACCAAACGACAAAATAAGCCACCATCGAAAGTACATACCAAGTGATAAATTTACGGTGAGTTGGGCGATCTTTCTGCTTACTAAATCGCTTGTGTAATATATGGTCTATTGCGCCATGCGGTATGCCAAAGAGTAGAATGGCTACTACGCATATCACGTATTGGTGAGCAATTAATTGATCTTGAAAAATAAGGTATAAAGTAAGAAAAAGTAAGGTGAAACCTATTTGCTGCTGGATCTTCATACTACTTGCTTGTAGTGAATTGGAAGGAAAATTGTTGTTTTAGGGTTAGTGATGAAGAGACGTTGGTACTAATAAAAAGGGGCGATATTGCTATTAAAACCTAGAATATACCATTTGGGGCAGCCTATCTGATAGAGCCGCCCCAACTTAGTTAATTCTTAGATTGCATTTTTAAGGTTCGTAGCAGCTTTCGGGCTTGCAGATACAGCTAGAGCATAAATCGTCAAACCGAATCCAATTTTATTTACAGCATCACCGATGTTGTAAACGATATCCATTGGCAAACCTTTCAAGATTTGAGCACCAAACAATCCACCCGTTGTACCAGCGATGTAACCAATTGGGTAAATCGCCCAACCTACTAGTACAAACCAAGCCAAAATGTTTACTGCCTTCGCTACCTGAGGACCAGCGTTCTGAGCCAAAGCTTTCACTTCACCAAACATAACCATGTACAAGATGTAGAAGTAAGCTGCTCCAGAAAGTGCACCGAATACCCAAGAAAGTGTTGCTGTTTCTTCTGTGTTGTAAAGACCTGTGCTTTCTCCGAAGAATCCAAGTACAAGCATTGCCAAAGAAGCAGCGATCAATTTCCAAAGTAGTCCCATAGTACCACCTGCTTTCTTAGTAATCAAGTAGAACTCTACACACATTAATGGAACAGTTAGTATCCAATCAATGTAACGGAATTCTGTAGGAGAAGTCTGTGTCTCTGCCCAGAAATCGCGCATGTAGTAATAATGAACAGCTGCGATGAAAGTAATCAAGCCAGAAACCAATAGAGAGGTTCTCCATTTCTGATCTACATTACGCATCTCAAAAAAGAAAAAGACAGTGGCAGCAGCCATAGCCATAGAACCAATGAAAAAAGTAAATCCTACATAATCTCCCTGCTGTAGGTTTACTGCAAGTGCTAAATTGTTCATATTTATAAAATTAATGTTTAGTTAGTTTCGGAAGGGTTAACAGAGAACTTAAGTAATTGTTGAAGATTTTGAAGAATATTATTTTATCTAATACTTTATTGTGCACTTTAATGTTAAAGTTATACAAAGGAAAGTGATAAAATAATACATAAGCTCAAGATAAAGCAAACGGCTTTTTCTCTGTTTGAAAAAGCTTTCTTCGTGTCTTACAGGGCAGCTAGCCGAACTGTAAGTAGCTGATTATTAATTGTTTGCTTATTAATTAGTTATCCCTGCCTAGTTTGGTTTCAAGTCATCAAAAGGAGGCTCAACTTGCGTCTAACAAGAAAGATTTATAAAATATGTTTCATTTCGTTATTTCATGCGATAAATTTGGTAAAAGTTGATTTTATTTTGTAAAAACTATGCTTTTTGACTTTGTAATGACGAAAAAGGGCTGTACTTTTTCCCTTTTTAGAGAAGCCTTTCCCCTGTACTTTCACTATTGTCTGCTCTATTTGAACCTACAGGAGAACCTACATCCAGAGCATTGAAAATGATATTTTCAAGCATTTTTTCAATTTCCGTATGGAAGTTTTTGGCAAATTTAATATCTGTGAGTCTTGGAAGATGCTCTGCGAAATATATATTATTGTTAGCGGTTTCAATTAAAGTGCTAGCGAGTGCTTTGGGATAGCTGTAATCCTCCCTTATTTCTAAGATGATGTTAGCGATTTTTTTGCACAAAGCTTTGTAGGACAAGAAAAAGCCCATTTTATTTTCTGCATCCACATCCTTGCCGTGATAAGCTTTCGTCCCTTCTGTCACGACGATTCGATGCAAAATATCTGTATCTACAAAGTCGATAGAAGCGCGTTTTTGTGAAGTATCTACTATGGTGTGAATAATTTGGCGCAATTTGTCTTTTGGATTGTTGATATTCATAGTATTGAAACTAATGCGAAAACTCGTCCATTCCCAGTACCAATTTACCAAATAGACAAAAAAGAAATGCTTGTTCTCGAAGTAGCGATAAATGGAAGCTTCGGTGGACTTGATTTTACTCGCTAATTTCTTAAAAGTAAAGCACTCAAAACCGATTTCATCAATTAAAATGATACCATTTCGCACAATGCGCTTTCCCAGCTTTGTTTGCTGCGGATCTCGGAGAAAAAGCTGCTCACTCACATTCAACATGATCTTAATCTGCGCCATTTTTTCGATTTTGTTTATTTTGAAATGCTTAACTAAGTAGATCACGAAGGGTTTTCGATATGCCAACTTTCATACTTAATTGCCCAATTCTTTAAGCTACTTTGCTCAAATTATATTGCAATTCCTTGCGCGCCATAAATATTCTACTTTTCACAGTGCCAAGTGGCAAAGACAATTCATCCGCAATCTCTTGGTATTTGTAGCCCATGAATCGCATTTTAAAAGGAGTAGCCAGATTACTATCTAGTTTAGCAATATAAGCTTGAATTTCTTCTACCGCCATGCTTACCTCACCCGAATTGCCCGTGCTGTGATTGCCTGAATCAATCAGATAATCGGTATCTGTCCAATCTGATAGCGTCCTATTCTTTTTCTTTTTTCGATAGTCATTAATGAACACATTCCGCATAATAGTCATCAACCAAGCCTTCAGGTTGGTCTCCGACTTGAACATCTCTCTGTATTTGAATGCTCGGTAAGCCGTTTCCTGATACAAGTCTTCTGCATCATTAAAATCATTGGAAAGCTTCATTGCAAAAGCTTTTAAAATGTGCTCCATCCCTTTAAACTGATAGACGAATTCATTCGCGCTCATAAATGTAGTAGTTTTACTAGTTTTATAAATGATAGCTTTACTTTTATCCTCTAATACAAAAGAAAGAAAAATTTGTTCAAAGTGCGTGTTAAAAAATTTTAACTTTTCTATAAAATTTTGATTATCAATTAATTGTCTAAAAATTGAATTTTTTATTCAAAATTACCGAACAAAGATAATAAAAACTTGTATTAGTGATAGTAATACTATTATTTAATGAATAAAAATAGTTTTTGACAAGGAAATAAAAATAGTGAAGATAGTATTCCAATTATAAAGGAATATTTGGATTGAATAATTACAATAAAAAGCAACATGAATAGGCAGTGCATTATAATTACGCTCTTTTTACTGAGTTTGTGCGGTCAACTAGTAGCTCAATCCAATTCTTTGGGATATTCTACTACTACAACCATTGCTAATCCTCAACAATACGGAAATAATAATCTGTATTACTTGATAAAGGCAGATAATCTGATGACGCGTGGAGAGTTTGAGCGAGCGATTATAGAGTATGATAATGCAGTGGAGTTTGATCCATTTTTCGCAGAAGCTTACGTGAAGCGTGCCATTGCTAAGTACAGGACGGGACGAACTACAGAGGCAGAAATGGATTTCAAGCAAGCAAATGCGCTGAATCCCTACGCGACTGATCTGTATGGCGATCGTAGTGGAGTGGCAAAGTTGCGTGTTCTGGCTTTCGAGCCTTATCAATGGCTAACGACAATTAGTTTAGAAGAGCGAATTTATTTCTACGAACAGTATTTTGAAGAAAAATTGATTCCACTAGAGGTGAAGCGTGCTGTGTCTTTGATAAGAGTAGAATTATATGCCGCAGCGCTTGACCTACTAGAAGCTTACATAGAAACGAATAGGGTACATCTTGCGGTTGCTTATGATTTGATTGGCTTGATTCACGGGCAGGAAGATCGCTTGATTGAGGCGTATCAAGCGCATGAGAAAGCGGTAGCTTTGGATGATGAATTTGCACTTGGATATTATAGTTTAAGTTGGGTGGAGAAAGAGCAAGGAAACTATAACCAAGCAATACAACACCTTGATCGAGCCATTGAAATAGCACCCAATTTGTACCAAGCCTATTTTCAAAGAGCAATGCTCTACAGGTTGACAGGGCAGTACGACTTAGCTTTAGAAGATTATCAAATGCTTAGCCAAAGGACTACAGGTGCAGAGCTAGACATTCGATTTCATCAAGCGATGACGAAGAAAATGTCGGGCAATGCCGCTGATGCTTTGAGAGATATTGATCGACTGATAAGAGATAGCCAAGAAGAAAATGCCCTATTGTATAAGTTGCGCGGAAATGTATATATGCTGCTTGGAAGGTATCAATATGCAGTCAATGATTACACCAAAGCCATATTATTGAACAATGAATTTGCGGAAGCTTATTTCAATAGAGGGGTAGCAAGATTGATGTTGTATAACCGACCAGATGCTTGCTATGATTTAGAGCAAGGCGTAGCACTGGGCTACGAAGCAGGAGAAAAGAGATTTCAATTGTTCTGCGGATTTTGAAAAGGAGGGTGGTTTAGTCCACTGCATACATATAGTATTTAACCCCAATCATTTTATTTTGAGAGCAGACAGATATGAGCGGTCAGAAGTTAGGCAATTAATCCTTCTCCAAGAAACTCTAAAAGCGTGTGTTTTCATTCAAATAAGTGAGAGTTGTTGTAATGGTAAGGAGGCATCTCTAATTAAATTTAATGATTGGATTTTATTTGCAATAATTTTTTAGGAGTAGAAAGTATATTTCATAACACCTTCGAGCAAGCTAAAAATTTTTGTGAATAGTCAATAATCTATATTAGAAAAAATGATCCTATAAGATGCCTCCTCTTTTTCCATTCGCGACCTTCAAAAAGAAAATATGAAGAGATTGTTTACAATTGAGAAGTAATGAAAAAATAAGTACTTCTACCTAATTATTTGAGCAATAAACTTGTGTAAAGTGTTCATTATAAACAATTTAAACAAATAAACAGCTTAAACAAATAGGTGCAAGTACTTAAACTGGTCTGGCTAAACAATTTGGTAATTACAGCCAGAGATGTTCAGTAAAGTTATTGAGCAGATTTAGATTTTCATTCATTTCCAAACATTGTTTAACAAAAATTAAAATCATTTAACTATGAGATATAAAATGTTTTTGATGCTCCTAGTAGCAGTAGGCATGTTGTCCAGTTGTGCGGTAGTGCGACAGGGTGAAGTAGGCGTAAAGCGTACCTTGGGTAAATACGCAGATAAGCCTTACACAGAAGGACTAAAAGTATTCAATCCATTGACCTCTAGGATTGTGAAGATTTCGACACAGACGGAAAATATGGAAGTCGAATTAAGTATTCCTTCGAAGGAGGGATTGAACATCCGCTCTGAGGTATCCATACTATATCGTGTTATTCAGAAAGAAACACCCGATTTATTGCGCGAGATAGGTACGGATTTTGAGCGAAATATTATTCTTCCTGTTTTCCGTTCTGCTGTGTCAGATGTTTCCTCTCGATTTTTGGCAAAAGACATGCACACTAGCGAACGTGCGGTCATCGAAAAAGCGATTGAAACGCAAATGATGACTTTACTGGAAGGTAGAGGAATTGAGATTGAAGCCGTATTATTGAAGAGCATTCAGTTGCCTCCAAGCCTAGCGCGTGCGATTGAAGCCAAGCTAGAAGCAGAGCAGCAAGCACAGCGAATGCAATTTGTACTAGATGAAGAAAAAAGAGAAGCAGAACGAAAAAGAATAGAAGCCGAAGGGATTCGAGATGCACAAGCAATTATTTCAGAAGGTTTAAATCCTAACGTCTTACAATTTAAGTCAATAGAAGCCTTCATCGAATTGGCGAAATCACCAAACACTAAAGTAATCATCACAGACGGCGATATGCCAATGATTATGGAAAGCGAAGGAGTTGATGGAAAGAACGCTAACTTTTCCATTAGAAACTAAAATGTTTGGGTCTTTTTAGAAATCTTGTTTGTTAACCTGACAGCTCGACGGATCGTTGAGCTGTTTTTTTTTGCAATTGCTTTTGCTTCTTCACACTAGGTACTCGGAAGGGGGCGTTTTATTGTAGTTTTGTAATATAAAACTGCATTTCCATGAACAATAAATGGATGCTTTGATAATTTTTGCAATTTCTTGATTTCACTAGGTAAGTGAAAGTTCAATAATAACTAGTAACTGTGAAGCACGTTCTCCTTATTGTCAGTATTTTAGCATTTGCACATCCTTCATTCGCACAAGAAGGTTGGGAAAGTGGTGGCTGGGTCGGTGTTGCCAATTATTTCGGCGACCTCAACACCAATTTCGACCTCAGCGAACCCGGTTTTGCAGCAGGTGTCCTTTTTCGCTACAATTTCAATGACCGAATCGCGCTAAAATTCGCGGGTAATTTTGGGCAGATTTCAGCCGATGATGCCAATTCCGATAACATCTTCGAGCGCGCTAGGAATTTGAGCTTCCGCTCTAATATTTTTGACGGTTCGGCACAAATTGAGTTCAATTTTTTGCCCTATATTCATGGCAGCCGCGACCAATTTTTCACCCCTTATCTAAGTGCTGGACCAGTCGTATTCAATTTTGAACCCGAAGCGGAACTCAATGGAGAGTTTGTGGAATTGCGCCCACTAGGAACAGAAGGACAGTTCAAAGGAGAGGAATATTTTAGTACCCAATTGGGTCTAGCCTATGGTGGTGGCATTAAAGTTGCTTTCAGCTATTTGTGGAGTTTAGATTTTCACATTGATGCGCGTTGGTTGTTCACGGATTATCTGGATGATGTGAGTACCATCTATGCCGATCCAGACGATATTGCCAATATCCGAAATGAAACGGCTGCTATTTTGAGTAATCGAGCGATTGACTTGCCAGGCGTAGAAACGGACTTTGCACCAGGCACACAAAGGGGCAACCAATTCAATAATGATACTTACGTTTTTATTGGTTTGGGCTTGGTATATTATTTCGGAGATTTGCGTTGTCCGAATGTATCTCGAAAGAACTAGTAGTTTATTGAATGTTGAATTATTGAATAAAGAATTATGAATGATAAAGTGGGCTAGATGCGTAGCATATGATTCGATTTGTCGAAAAACTAGAGAAGAAGATACGTAAGTAGGTTTACCTAATTATTTAGGCAATAACCTTGTGTAAAGTGTTCATTATAAACAATTTAAACAAATAAACAGCTTAAACAAATAGGTAGAACTACTTAAGTACCTGGACATAATTAATCGAATGCTAGATATGTCATATTTGACTTTGATAAGAAGCTGGTTATTAAATAATTATGAGGTTATTCTCAAAAACCAAAATATGACATATCTTAAAAATAAATCTGCGTGAGTACTTA
>JBCCRX010000250.1:0-10303 GCA_039201015.1 Bacteroidota bacterium
CTGAAAATGCTTGGCTTGATATAAGCATAGCGGTCAATGCAGCAGATAAAACCTATAGCTTGAATATAAATGGCGAGGAAGTGCTGAAAGAAGGAAGTTTTTTGGAAGAAGCAGAAACGGTTGAGCGATTAGAAATGCGAACTGGGACGTACCGGATGGACGACTTTACGAGAGTCGGAACTTGGAAAGATTATCCGCCTTCGACTTTGGAAAATCCTGATATGGAGAAGCCAAATGCGGTATTCGATTTGGATAATGTATCCATTGCTAAGATTAAATAGAGGATGAAAACAATTGTTCTATTACTGATCTATTTGCTACCATTCGTTGTCTATGCGCAAAACGATGGTTCTGATATGCTAAGCGGAACAGGTGTATTGTACTCTAGAGTCGGTTATAATTCTAATGCACAAAAACGCATCATTCTGCGGGACTCCCTATCTCGCTTTTCCGACAGTACAACCTTCACGATGAAGGACGCTCAAGGTCGTTTGTGCTATTCAGGAGCATTAGATGAGTGGGGAAAAAAATGGAGCATAAATTGGTGGATTGCGGACTTCACCGAGCTTGAAGCGTCAGGTGACTTTACTTTTGAGCTAATACAGGATTCGACTACCATTTTGAATCGTACCATTAAAGTTCAGCCTAATATATTATGGAAAGCAACATGGCGCACAGTTGCTTTGGATCAACTGAAGGGACGAATTGATCTGAGAAATCAGAACCTTAAAAAATATGGACCTGAATATGCTCAAGGAGGTGGCTGGCAAGATTGTGGTAGTTACCTCAGGGAAGTGAATAGCCATGCTACGATGATCGTTGGATTGCTAGATGTATTGGAATTTGCTGCTGACCGAATAACGGCTGCGGAAAAACAAGAACTGGTTGCGCAGATCGTGCTTGGGCTAGACTATATTGCTTTTTGTCAGGACAAAGCTGAGGAGCTAGGGCGAGGAGCGGGTGCTATTCTGCACGAGTGGCCAAGACACACCAACGTCATAACGGGTGATGTCGCAAAAGGAGCTTTGTGTTTTGCAAGAGCTGGACATCTGTTACAGTCGTTGCAAAAAGACAAAGCAGAAGAATACAAGTTGCGGGCTATTCGATCGTTCGATTGGCTTCAACGAGAAGGTCCTATTCATCATCCTGGCGGAACAGATTTTAATGGAGTTGTTCAACCTAATGATGGATACGAGCCAAAAGTCTATGGTGCACCTCAAGGAGCTACTCGACCAGACGAATGGAAGACTAGAGATATTGTGATGATGATGTGGACGGCGATGGAATTATCGAAATCGGGTCAGTCAAAATATAAAGCATTGGCGACAAATTATGCCGATCTATTGATGAAAAGACAGATTGATATTCGGTATTCAGAAGGGCGATTTTATGGTCATTTTAAAGCATTTGACTCCACTCCTTTTACTGAAAAAGCATGGGAACATCATCACATGGGTTTTGATGCAGGATCTACTTTTCCGCATTACCTTATTCCACTGATCCAAATGATTGATTTATGGTCAGATCATCAGGATATTGAAAAGTGGAAGGAATGCGTTCAAAGTTTTGCTTATGGCTATTTGCTGCCTGCTTGTTCCAACAATCCATTTAAGTTACTCCCGATGGGCTATTTCGAGGGGGAAGGTTTGCTCAACTTTAGTGGACTTTGGCATGGCATGAATGGCGCGTATGGTTCTGCTGCTGCATTGGCTTTAGAGCTTTTTAATTTTACGGGAGATCAACGCTTTAAAGAGATTGCTACAGGCAACTTGCAATGGATCGCAGGACTGAATGCTGGCGTTCCCGAAAATGGTCAGTATGAATCGAAAAGTATGATTTATGGAGTAGGTGAAGAATATGTAGGCAGTTGGACCAAAATAGCAGGAACGATCTGCAATGGATTTGAGGCAGATGGTCAATTTGCGATTGAACAGCCTCGATCCTCTACTGATGGGCCTTTTGTCTTTACGGATGAAGGCTGGATTACGCATGCTGGAGGTTGGCTAAGTGCAATCAGTCGGTGGAAAATGGAATAGCGGAACTGAAAGTTAGAAATTGAATCACGAGGCTCTATTGTGTAATATCATTTAATGAGAAGCCTTTATAAGTAACTTGATAGCCGCCTGCTCCTTTGTATTTGTAAATGAATCTAAGCCAAAAGTTTAAAAAATGATCTTTGATTGGAAATTTTACATTTCTAGTGCTAGGGTTTGAAAAGATAGGTAAGTGTCGTTCTATAATTTGATAGTCCTGTTCCAGTCGTTTCAGGTAGCCGCCTACATCTTTTTGTCCTTCGGCGACCAGTCACAATAGTCATTCTGGATTGGTGTTGACTTTGGTTGGCGATATGTTCTAAAGTAGCCAATTCTGAAGTACGACTATAAAATTTTATAACATAAAGATACGAAATTAATGTAACAGTGATTACGGTAACCGCTGTTACAATTAGTAAAAATTCAGTTTTGAAGAAAATAAAACAAACCATTCTTTGGTCGGTTTGCTGCTTCATCGGCTTGGGATTCATGCTTGAAGAATTTGAGGGAAAGCATTCTATACAACAAGATGTACCTCTATTTTTTACAATGGAACAAGAGCATCAACAAGCAACTCGACGACAAGAAGTCTTTCGCTTTACTGGAAAAGATACATTGGTGGAGCATAGTGTTTTTTTGCTATCCGATGAGCAAAATAAGCCCTTGCTTTTTTACAGCGACATCTTGACACCAGTTTGCATCGACAATATTTGTAAGCCGATGTATATTGAGTTGTATTGGAATTTGTTGGGTAATTATGTGGGTTATGATGTAGTAGAAGAAGAACCACTCACTAAGTACGATCATGAGCTTTTTGAGGAAGCGGATTACAAAAAATTGCACGAATTGTTGCTCGATAAACATTCGATATTAGAACGAAAATCCTTGACTGATCTTTTCAATAATGAGGTGGAAGCAGCGCAAAAAGTCACTTATAAAGGGCAAGAAGTGGATGGTTTCACAGGTGCGACCAAAAAAGAAATAAAAGGCTCGGTAGTAGAAGGTGCGCTCTATTCTTGCTACGCAGCTTGGCATTTGGTGCATGGCGTAGTAGCTCAAAAAATGGATAGTGTCCTTCAAAGAATCTACTCGACAAGGCTTGAAAAATACATGCTTTACAGCGACTACGAAGACTATCGCTTCTATGCCTTGCAGCAATTGGACACCGATCAGTTTGCTCGGCATACTGACCAATTATTTACTATCTTCAAAACAGGAAAACCTATTGTAAGAAGCTATTGGCTGAAAAAAGTACCCCTCTCTCTTTTTGCTTCAGAAGATGGGACAAATGCTCTTTATGAAGATTTAGAAAGCTTCGATATCAATAGCAGAACGACTTTGCTCCATAAATTGCCAGAAGTCAATGAAACAGCAGCCAATTTGATAGCACAACAAGTCGCTTTATTGAGCCGAAATCAACTCCACATTTACCTCAATTTTCTGGAAGCCGATACTGCGCTCCAGACGCCTGTTGTCATTGAAGCTTTAGGGGAAATCGTTGCAGCGGAGACTTACGCCTATGCTTATTTAGTTGAATCATTTTTAAACAAACAGAACTGATGCGTTTTCTACTTTTCGGCTTACTATTTGTCACCTGCCAATCTGAACCCCTCAATAGCTATATTGCTTACGAAATGCTGGAAAAAAGCCCTATTTATAAAGTGGCAGTGGACAATGAATCCGTTTTTGTCGCCAAGGAATATTGCTTTGGTGATAGCATTTTTCATACTACGCAGTTTGTTGTCGAGGGCGAAACCGTAATCAGTATTTCTGTTCCCGAAGCGATCCAATCTTATACGATTCATCCGCTTCATCTAGAAATTGAGGGAAAAACAGATGGTAATGGATTAACTTTCTCCGTCGATCAGCCACAGATGATGATGGTGAAAATCAACAACTACCAAGCACTTTGTCTATTTCAAACGCCGCCAGAAACAAATATTCCAGATGCTAAGGACGAGCAAGTAATATATTTCCCAAAAGGTGTACACGAAGTAGGTATCATTCGACCCAAAAGTGGGCAAACGATCTATCTGGAACAGGGGGCACTAGTGAAAGGACGCATTTACGGTGAAAATGTCGAAAATGTAAAAGTGATGGGTCGCGGTATTTTGGATGCAAGAGGCTACACCAGTAAGCCCGACAAAGTCTGTGGATTAGAATTTAAGAATGCCCAACAAATTAAAGTAGAAGGTATCGGATTGCGTACAGGCGAATGGTGGCAAAGTTTGTATTTGCTGTGTGACGATGTAGAAGTAAGCCATATGAATTTGATGAGTTTTGGCGTCAATAATGACGGCATTGACATTGATGGCGTCACCAATTTTAAAGCAAGTAATTGCTTCATCGGATGCGGAGATGATGGTTTTGGATGGCATGCGCTGGATGCTGAAGCCAATGGCGAACCGCCCACTCGCAACTGCTTAGCTGAGAACTGCTTAATCTATAACGCACATGCAGGCAACGGGCTTCGAGTTGGTGCGTCCATGGAAACACAATTGTTTGAAGATATTACTTTCCGAGATATTACAGTTGTTGCACACAAAAATGCAGGTATTCGCAGCGATCATTCAGATTGGGCAAAGTGCAAAAACATCCGCTTTCAAAATTTCTACATTGAGCAAGCAAGTCGCCCCATTGAGATCAGAATTGAAAAAACAAGATACAGCAATAGCACGGGTTTTCGGGATGAGCGAGGACATTTTGATGGACTTTATTTTGAAAATGTTCAAGCATCAGGTGGCAATATTGTGTTGGAAGGTTTTGATAGCACACATTTGATTCAAAATGTCTTTTTTACGGACTGCTACCATGACGGCCTTCCATTAGCAAATACCACTCAGCTTATGCTGAATGATTTTGTGCGGAACACTAATTTTCGATAGAATGAGAAAGATCAATTTCATATTCATCCTGTTACCAATTTTAGGTCTATCCTGCCAACCTACACAAAGTAGTAATGAAGCGACTGATGGACCATTTCCGTACAATATATTATGGATTATTTCTGATGATTTAGGTATAGAACTAGGCTGTTACGGAAATCCTTTAGTGCATACTCCAAGTATTGACCAACTAGCTACAGAAGGTGTGTTATACGAAAACTTTTTTACTGTAAGTCCAGTCTGTTCCCCTAGCCGTTCTGCTTTTATCACAGGACTTTATCCCACTCAAGTTCAAGCGCATCATCACCGAACCATGAACCCACAGCCTTTACCCGATTCCATTCAAATCTTACCTGCCTATTTTCAGGAAGCGGGCTATTTTACTTTCAATCAAAGCGGTAGAGATTCCCTCAAAGCAGGAAAAGAAGACTATAATTTTCAAACGGATTTTCAGTACGACGGGACGGATTGGACGCAACGGCAAAAGGGACAGCCTTTCTTCGGTCAAATTCAGATTTATCCGCCGCATCGCGTTTTTGTTGCTGATTCGATTCATCCTATTCCTCTCGATCAAGTCAAATTACCGCCATTTTACCCCGATCATCCATTGGCTCGCAAAGATTGGGCTTTGTATCTGGAATCCGTTCAAGCGGTAGATCGAAAAGTGAGAAAGATCATAGAAAGGCTGAAAAGAGAAGGTCTGTATGAAAACACGATTATTTTCTTCTTTGGTGATCATGGACGCCCGCATGTCTGGGACAAGCAGTTTATATATGATGGTGGCATCCACGCGCCGCTTATCATTCGTCATCCAGCAGCTTCGGATCAGACCGTTTCACAAGAGTTGGTAAGTAGTGTCGACTTAGCTCCGACTACGCTTCTTATGGCGAATTTGAAAACTCCAAAGTATCTTTCGGGACAGGATTTTTGGCAGCCCGAGCACGAAGAAAGACCATACATCTATGCGCAACGAGATCGTACAGGTGACGCTATGGATAGAAGTCGAACCATTAGAACAAAGCGATACAAATACATCCTCAACTTAATGCCTGAACAGCCTTACATTCAATTGAGCAGTTACAAAAAAGGGCAATATCCCGTCTTTAGCTTGCTGAAAGTGCTGCACGAAAAAGAACAATTGACAGAAGCACAAGCCCTACGCATGGCAAATCGAAAACCCAAAATAGAGTTTTATGATTTAGTGAATGATCCCTACGAATTGAATAACTTAGCTTATCAAGCCAACTACGCAGAAAGGATACAAACCTTATCCGAAATCATGGATACCTGCTTGGTAAGATACGACAGTGCATATCAAACTGAACCAGCGCAATTCACTAAAGCCGCCAAGGATGCTTCTCACCAATCCTTTTTGAATGCGATGAAAAGTCGAGGCTGGCCGACAGATATCAGCGATGAAGCATTATTGAAATTATGGGAAGCCTACTTGTTGAAATAGTGAAAGAACACCATCTATCGCTTCTTTATTACTTCGCAAAATTTCGCGCTCTATCAAATACATCGACCTTTCATTTTAATAAAAATCAACCTTAGCTGCAACCTTTTCCTTTGTTTTTGTACTAGCATAGTATAAAACGAAGGCTCTAAATGATTTCATTTGGTCGAGTATCTTTAGAAAGATATCGCCAACTATTAAATTTCGTTTGTTTTCGTTTAGAAGGACGTCGAGTCCTTCCAAACGAATCAAGGTTTTTTAAACCTTGATCAAATCATATGCGCTCGACTTGTCCGCCTAAGGCGTGACGCCCATATGATTTGAAGATAAACGTGAGCTTCCATAAATAATGCTGACCAAAATGAAATCATTCAGAACCAACATTTTGTCAAATTGAAATTGTCGTAAGTCCTTTTATTTTCTGTCCCAAACCAACACACCCACCTGTCCAAATTTATACAAGTCGATAAAGTATTCCTCTTAATTAATCTGATAATCAGTAAGTTAGGTTCATGGCATAGATATTGTTATCTCATACAGAAAAAGAAAACCTAATGTTGAAACGCAATTTATCACTGAGCTTGAGATAGTTAAATCAAAAACAGGATGTATTCTGCTATACATATCATTGGGGTTAGCATTGAGTATTTTGGTTGCCACCTTCGTCGCTTTACTCTCCAAAGATTTATTTCAGTTCGTCGGTATCCCTTTTCTCATCGCTACACCGATTGATTACTATTTCATGAACGAATGGCTGCAAGTCGCATTGAGTTGCAGTGGTGGGTGTTTGCGCTGGCGGGTTTGGTGGCGATTGGGATTGCTTTGCTGACGGTGAGTGTGCAGAGTGTGAGAGCGGCTTTGGCGAATCCTGTTAATTCATTGAGAAGCGAATGATGTAGACTCGTTTGGGTGAAATCATTAAGAAGTGAATAAAAACAAATCATCATGCTAAAATACAATCTAAAACTAGCCCTACGCGGCTTCCTGAAAAATAGAAGCAGTTTTTTGATTAATCTGATCGGATTGACAAGTGGCTTACTTTGCATGCTATTAATCTATTTTTGGGTGAATAGTGAATTTCAAGTGGATAAATTCCATGAAAAGACAAATCGCTTGTACCAATTGATTGTACATTATCACAATGAAGAAGATACAGGTACGGGACAAAGCACGCCCGCTCAATTAGCAGAAACCTTTGAGGAAGAAATGCCCGAAGTAGCGCATAGCGTTGCAGTGAGAGATATGGATAATGTAACACTCTCGGTAGGTGAGGTGAATATCAAAGCCAACGGGAAACATGCTAGTGCCGATTTCTTTCAAGCATTTACGCATCCCTTCTTAGAGGGGGATGACAAGACCGCATTGTCCACTACAAACGCAATTGTCATTTCAACAGACTTGGCTAAAAAAATATTTAACACCACGGATGAATTGATTGGAAAAACGGTCGAGTTGCAGCACCAAGAAACTTTTCAAATTGCAGGTGTTTTTCAATCGCCTCCCGAAAATGCGACCATGCAATTTGATTTTGTCCTACCTTTTGAGCATTTCAAAGCCAACAATGGCTGGGCATTGAACTGGAATTATTCGACCGTAGATACTTATATGACACTTGCTGAAAACGCCGATCTCAATGCATTCAATGAAAAAATTGCGGCATTTTTAGAAGATAAACGGATCAATTCCATGCCCACTACACTAGAGGCAGTCAACTACGCCGATTTATACCTAAATGGAATCTATGAAAACGGGGAAGTAGCTGGTGGACGCATCGAGTATGTTCGTTTGTTCTCTATTATTGCCTTTTTCATTTTATTGATTGCCTGTGTCAACTTCATGAATCTTTCAACCGCCAAGGCGTCGAAGCGATTAAAAGAAATTGGCGTCAAAAAAGTAATTGGTGCAGAACGAAAAACGTTGATTGCCCAATTTTTGAGCGAAAGTTGTGCATTAGCTTTTTTATCTCTTATCATTGCTTTATCCCTGGTATGGTTACTTTTGCCTGCATTCAGCCAAGTGGCAGGTAAAGAGATCACATTTGCGTTCAGCCCTAGTTTAGTCCTGTCATTATTAGGTATCACTTTATTTGCAGGACTATTGGCAGGTAGTTATCCTGCTTTATACTTATCTGGTTTTCAAGCTTCTAAAGCATTCAAAAATAAAACGACTAAAAACTCAAGTGAAAGTTGGGTGAGAAAAGGATTGGTCGTTTTTCAGTTCACCATTTCCACCGTACTCATCGTGGCGGTTCTCATCGTCAATCAGCAAATTGACTATGTTCAAACGCAAAATTTAGGCTACAACAAAGAAAACATTATAGAATTTGGATTAGAAGGACAAGCCAAAGAAAAGTTAACTACCTTTTTGGCGGAAGTCAATCAACTGCCGAGCATAGAAAAGGCTTCTAGCATTGGGGAAAGTGTGGTCGGTGGAAATAATAGATTCACGATTCAAAAATGGGAAGGAGAAGAAAACAACCAAGTCTCTTTTGAGATGCGTGCTGTTAATTATGATCTATTGGAGACACTCGATATAGAACTCAGCGAGGGACGTACCTTCTCTAAAGATTTTAGCAACGAAGAGAATAAAGTCATATTCAATGAAGAAGCCATTGCATTCATGGGCTTAGACAACCCAATTGGAAAGCGGGTGACCATTCAAAATGACGAACTCGAAATCATTGGGATTACTAAAAACTTTCATTTTGCCTCTCTTAAAGAAGCCATAGAACCGCTCTTTTTTGTGTTTCGTCCTAGCTGGACGGGTATGGCAATGGCAAAAGTACAATCAGGAAAAGAAAAAACAGCTATTGCTGAATTGGAAGCACTTTATGCAGATTTTAATCCTGGTTTTTTATTGGAATACGATTTTTTAGACCAAAATTATCAAACGCAATATGTTGCAGAGCAACGCGTGGCAAGCCTCTCTACCTACTTTGCCATCTTGACCATCTTTTTGTCTTGTTTAGGCTTGTTTGGTCTAGCCATATTCAATGCAGAAACGAGGGTAAAAGAAATTGGCATCCGAAAAGTACTAGGTGCAAGCGTAACGGGCATCGTTGCTTTACTTTCTAAAGATTTCATACAATTGGTCGGTATTGCTTTCCTTATCGCTACGCCTATCGCTTACTACTTCATGAATGAATGGCTGCAAGACTTTGCCTATCGCATTGAGTTACAGTGGTGGGTGTTTGCGCTAGCGGGTTTGTCAGCGATTGGAATTGCCTTGCTGACGGTGAGTGTACAGAGTGTGCGGGCGGCCTTGGCGAATCCTGTGAAGAGTTTGCGAAGTGAGTAAAGCAGCAGTGGGAACAGGATTAATTCTTTAAAAGAGCTTGGAAGATGGATTTAAAGCCTTCCAAGCTCTTGACCAGCTTATAACTTCTGCACCAACCGATGTGCCCGTTGTCCTTTCCCTTCAAACACCAAGGTATATTGTCCATTCGGTAAATCGGATATGTCTATCGTACCGTCTAAGTCTCGATCCGTTTTGACGAGCCTTCCCATCATATCAAAAAGATAGATCGCCTGTACACCTTTGATCTGCTCAACATGGTAGTTTAGGAAATGGCGTGTAGGAATAGGAAAAATGTGCAATGCCGTCTCTTCAAAGACAAAGTCATTGATATGAAGGTGTTGTTGCTCGTTCGTACGCTGCTCAACAAAATTATTGTCGGCGGCAGCAGAGCAACCACCAATTCGAGCGATAAATGCACAACCATTCACCGCCTCAAATCCTGGTTCTAAAATAATGGCTTCGCTGGCAGAATAGGTTAAGTCAACATCAATTCCTACGAAAGCAGTAGATCGAATAGTTGAGGCATCACAAATTTCTTCTGTTCCATGATCTATGTAGTCGGTATCATCCACTGCTATTCCATTGGCGGCACAATCTTCATCTATTTCAACAACAGCAGCTACTCCTAGATC
>JBCCRX010000251.1:0-10233 GCA_039201015.1 Bacteroidota bacterium
AACGGCAATAAAGGAAATGGAGCAAAAACAATTAGCGGTCGTTTTCGCAAACGATCAAGCCCCCTCCAAGCGTCAAAAAGTACACTGGATGAACTTTTTGAATCAAGAAACGGCAGTAATGATGGGAACAGAAGTTTACGCAAAGCGTTACGATTATGCGGTTTTTATGACGAGTATCAAGCGCGTGAAAAGAGGTTATTACGAAGTTTATTTTGAGTTGGTGGAAAGCCAACCGAGCAGCAGTCCAAGTGGACAAATCACAACACAGCATACCCAAATTTTGGAGCAACAAATCCAAGCATTGCCTTATAACTGGTTGTGGACACATCGACGGTGGAAAAGACAAAGAACCGAAGCAGAATGATTGCTGTTAAGCAGTTAGCATTTAACTTCTTTGAACAACCTAATAAATTCAATTATACAACTGATAGTATGAGAAATCTTTTTCTATATTTACTTATATCAAGTACACTTTTGGCTTGTGGTGCTGATCCAAAATCGGATATAGACGCCAATTTACTAACTGGAAAATGGCAATTAAAAGAAGCCACTAAAAATGGGAGTCCGACGGTAATGCTAGGAGACTTGTATTTCGATTTTGACGAAGCGGGTAAAATGCAAACCAATATGCCAACCATGGACGGCGCAAGCGAATACGAACTAAATGGTTCTACGATAGAGCAGAGAAGCGATCAAGTGAAAAACGATTATGAAATAGAATCACTGACTGCAACGGAATTGATATTGATGACAGAAATTCAAGGTATGGCTTTTCGACTTAGTTTGAATAAATCCGAAGAATAATGAAAACCTTTGCGCTGAGCATCTTTTTACTACTCGCTTGCTCCTATACTTTTGCCATAGAAGCAGCCATTACTTTGGCTAGTTTTAAGAATGCAGAGCAGCCTTACTTTGAGCTATATACTTACATCGAAGGTAAAAGTATTGCTTATGAAGAAGTGGATAGTTTGAAGCAGGCGCAGCTTGCCGTCACACTGCTTGTCAAAAGTTCGACGCAAGTTATTCTAGTAGATAAATTCAATTTGGTAAGTCCGAAAGGTGAGCAAATTACCGATTTCGTTGATTTGAGACGCTATGCTATTGCAAACGGCGCGTATCAAGTAGAAGTGAAATTGGTCGATCAAAATCAGCCCGATAGTATTCGCATTTTTCAACAAGAACTGCGCGTCAATTATAATCAAAGCGACATAGAACTCTCTGATATTGAGCTGATTGCTTCCACTGCACCTTTGACGGATAAACAGCATCCATTTGCAAAGCAAAAACTAATCTTAGAGCCTTTACCACAAAGATTCTATGACCATCGCATCCAAAAAATGCTTTTCTATACTGAGCTTTACACACAAAATACGCTAGAGCCATTGCAAGTAAAATACTACGTCGCGGCATCGGATAAAGCAGAATTACCGCTCAAATTGGTAAACAAAAAAAGGAAAGCGCGCACTTTAGTTCCAATGCTTTTGGGCTTAGATATTCAGGATTTACCTTCTGGTCAATATGTTTTGGTAATTGAAGTTAGAGATAGCTCAAACGAACTTCGAGTAAGGAAACAAATTAATTTTGAGCGCGCCTACAAAAATGTCGCCTATAACAGTGATGCTTTTGTACGCAGCTTGGATGAAGAGGCTTTGCAATACAGTTTACGCGCGCTTTCGCCCATACTGCCTGATAAAAAATCAAATGAACTGAATCAAGTCTTGAAATCTGATAGCCTAAGTGCCCAACGAGACTTTTTGTATCAATTTTGGCTGAAAAAAAGTCCAGACTATACCGCCGTGAGCTACGAAAAATACATGGAAGTGGTGCGCGCGGTGGACAATACTTTTAAGTCGGGTTTTCGCTATGGATTTGAGACCGACCGTGGCTATTTTTATTTGAAATATGGTCGTCCCGATGGCATGATTAATGTACAAAACGATCCGACGGCACCGCCTTACGAGATTTGGTCGTACAATGATTTTCCCGCTACTCAACAACAGAACATCCGCTTCTTATTTTATAATCCTTCGCTTGCTGCGGGCGATTATATTTTACTGCATTCCACTGCTATCGGAGAGCGCAATAACCCACAATGGGAAATAGAATTGTACAAGAAAGCACCCAATGAACGCGCTGGCGATGATTTCTTTTCTGCTACTGAAATGAAACCTGGTTTTGCGAGACGTGCGAGACAGTTGATGGAGGATTTTTGAAGTAATTAGTTCATTGGCTGTTTAGTGATTGTTCATGAATGTTTCTAATTCGCTTAAAAGCTCTATAAAAGTGGTTTTTCATTTCTTAATGAGTACAGTGCAAATAAGATTTATTCACTAAAGGAAAACATATCTGCGACCAGTCAGTTTCAAGCCATAGAGGGAAATTTCTTATCTTTTGAGAAAGAGAACGCTTATTAATCCAAAATCACTTGATATCCGTCTCCACAATACGCTTATAATCTTGCCACAAATACTCAATCTGCTCCAAATCTGGCTGACCGTCAAAAGTGTAAATACGGTATTGTGCGTAATATTGTCCTTGGGGTGCAATTTTAAAACCTTCTTCTACAGTAGGCGTGAAACAGAAATAAGGCATGCTCGGATGTACTCTTATAAATTGTGGGGAGCGAAAATTGTCGGGATGATTGAACACGACGAATCCTGCCCACGCGCCTTCTATTTTTCCGTAGGCACATACCCAATTGGGTCGCGTATGATTGCTCGCTAAACGATCTTTGCCTTCGCTAGTAATGATCTGCATATCGTTGGTAAAATGCACACTGTCCGCCACATTCCAAAATTTACTTGCCCTAAACGCCATTCCACCGTAGTGGTATTGATGGACAAAGAGTGTGTCATTGGTGATATTGCGCTGTAAGCTCTGAATATCGAACAGATAGCCTTTTGCTTGTTCGTAAAAGTTTACTTTTTGCCATTCTTCTAATACCGTGACTTCCTTTCCTTCGCGATCCACGGCAATATGCAGCAGACGATCTTGTAGGCTTTGCATTTTGGAGGTTACAGATTCTAAGCCAAGCGGTACATTTTCATTTTTTGACTGAACTTTCCCCGTTTCTTTTTGCCGATTCCAGAAATCGACTTTCTGCTTTCGAAAAATGGTATTCACCCAAGCGTGAAAGATGCCATTCTGGTGTGTATGTCCAATCGGGAAATTATCTGTCAAAACCTTTCCGCTTGGTGTGCAAAGTGGATGGATAAAACCACTTCGAGCGTAGTAGGCAGGTGCGTCGAAAGTAGGTCTCTGTAGGCGATTATTATATTGGAGAGCAAGTGCCGTATCGCTTTTTATTTTTGGATCAAAGGCATTAAAATCTGAATGGCTCGCTTTTGCTGTTCCGAAACGATAGCTTCTGATCGTACCTTTTGGGAGTGGTTGTTCTAGCAAAAACTGATAGCGGTTGTCAAAAATATTGACTTTGGTGAATCTAATCTTCGTATTATCTGCGGTGTCTATTAAAACATTGTATCTCCTATCGCCCGACCACTCAAAATAAACAGGTGTTTCCTCGCGATCATATTCACCTGCATCAATGTTCAGATTGTATATGGTGCAACTTGATTGCGCAATGAAAAGTATTAAGTAGGACAGTAGCGGATAGCGGTTGTTTTTCATTTTGTAGAAAGATTAGGAAACGGGATAAAGCGTAGGCTGCTTGAATGGAATAAGTGCGAAAATAAGGGCAGGCTTGTAAAAGTTCATACGATCTATTACGCCTTGCGTTAATAAACCACCAGAACCTAAACTGGACTTAGAATCATTCATCCCAAAAACAATATCATCAGCATGGCCGAGTTCGTAGCCTTGTTCTACCAATTCGATGATGCGAGGCGGCAAAAAGAAACCTGCTGTTCTGGCTTTTCCCATTCTATCTTCAGAAGATACTATCATCCAAGCCATAACCTCCATATCACCATTTTCGTGTGGAATGTTTCCTCCTTCTATTCCTACCCAAAAATCGGCATCAGGACGTTCGGCTTTTGCTGCTTGCACCCGATTGTAAGCACCAAGGTAAGTTTCTTCATTACCTATGGGTTGATCGCTTACACCAGAGGCCGTTGGATGACTTTCTACTTCAAAATTTTGCTGCGGAAACATGGCTTCAAAACCAGCTAAAGCTGCTTTAATCTTAGTCGGATTTTTGGAAGCGACGATTATTTTTTTTATGCTTTTTTCTACCATAATAATTCGTATTCTAGGACATCTTCTTCTCCATTTTTCAATACATTGACCACCAACTCCTGCTGTCCCTCTGATACTCGAATATCAACAGCTTGTTTTGTATTTAACTTCATATAATAATTACTACCAATGCTATACCAATTATCTGCAATTGCTCTAATCCGATCTGCACGAGCCACGCGATGCCACATATTATTTTTTGCATTTCCTTTGAAGCTCATCTGACGAATCAATTTATCCTCTTTGGCGTCTAAGAAATCTTCTAGTTGTATGGCGTCCAATTCGTATTGAAAAGTAGGTAGCCCTTTGTCATTGATGGTGTATCCTTTCGGCTGCAATTCAGTGCTTGCCTTTTTGGGCCAATCAGAATTGGCTGCATCGAGGCGCGCCAGAGGAACTCCAGCCGTAAATTCCACCACGGCGTTCAAGGGGTCAAGCAATTGTGATTCTCCGCGATCAATCCACATATCACCCACATCCGCAAATTTGCCTTTCCAGGCTTTCAGTAAGCTTCCTTCTCTCAGGTCATAACTGTAATGGACGCCCGCTGGATGCCCTACAGAAATAGTATGCGTCCGTTTTTCATTTTGATAGTTAACGAAAGCACGCTGCACAACCGCCTCTTCTTTCACTTCAAGTTCCAAATCTTTCACTTTCGACTTCCAAGGATAAAATATGGGCTCGCTCGCCACATATTGCTTTTCCGTTTTCGGTCCTTCTACTTGCACATCTATCCAAGCAAACCAAACTTCTTCGTAAAAGGTAATTTTTAGTTCGTGCTTTCCTGCGGTCAGTTCCACCATGGCGCGCTCTGTTCCCATGCCAGGCTCATCTTCATTATGAATCACTAAATTTCCGTCGATGTACAGATCACCACCATCATCTATATTAGTTTCAAATAGATAATTACCGTCGTGTGGGATAATTAGATCACCTTCAAAAATTAATCCAAAATAGTCCTTGCTTTTTGCTAAATCTTCCAATTTGGTCAGCGAAGTAAGCGTTCCCGTTTCGTCAGCTTCCAGTTGTGTGAAATCAGGAATGGCATCTACTTTTAGGTCTTTGAAAAGTTGATAGCGGATGTTTTGCAGCAGCACACTGTCTTGTGATAAGGCTTTCCATTTGATATTTTTGATCGCAACTTGTCCTTGCTTCAATCTAAATTGCAAAGGATTGGCTTCCAATGGATTATTACTTGTAAATTCGACGCTATCTTGTACCAAAACATCATTGATATAGACGTAGTCCAGACGCGCATTGGCAACTTTATTCCCATTATCATCATACTCAGCGGCTCGAAAGCGCGTCTTTAACTGTTGCCATAAACCTGGCGAGCGGCTCACATTCTGACTCGCCAATTGATCCTCTACACTAGCATTTTTTCCGCTTTCTCCTTTACTCCAACTATCGGCTAATTTTAAAGGATACTTTTCCTGAAAAAGTACATCCACCTCTGCGTCTTTCGTCAATAGATATTCCAATTCTAGCTCCAAATCGGCATGTGTCGCTTTGCTGGATAGGGTTTGTTGTTCTCCACTTGCCAACAATACACCTGTGCCTGCTTCGGTCTCAAAATCTGTAGCTGATATGGAGGTGGGATAGGCGGCAGATACCAATCTCCATGCTGTTGTCGCTTGCTTGAATCGGGACAGATCATTCAGGGAAAATGTCTCTGCTGGAAGGTAGGCAGCCAACTTTTTTTCGGTAGCCATATCTTCCAATTCCTCTGCATCAGTGGGACGGTCTTTCTGGCAAGCTCCTAAAAAAAGTAGGATCAAACAACTAGTATAATAGAATATGTGTTTCATAGATATTATTTTCGTTTTGTCCGTAGCATGCGATCATAGCTCTGCAATTAGAAAGCTAATGTTTTACAGCTATATACCTCTGAGTACACTGTAAACTAAGTTTATTTTAATTTTGAGAAGCTCGAAATTCTAAGAAATTTCTCGCTTCAAAAAAGACCTATTTGCCGCCGTCTTCGATGGCGGCGAACAAGGTATGAGGGAGAAAAAAAGTTTTTAGAAAAACCCTTTTTTCTCCCTCAAACTCCCCTATACAAAATACAAAGAAACTTAATTTACAGTGTAGTAAATAGCAGAGGTTTTGAATGCTAGCAATAAGTTTGCGGTAGTAAAATCACATACTATCTTTGGCTTAAAGGTCGAAGATTCTGATGACATTAAAAAATTTTTGTGGTGTCTGATATTTGGGTGGTTCTGTTTTGTAATTTTTGTTCATTTATATAGAAAGGAAAATTAGACAAAGAGAACCTTTTGCTAACTTTGGCGTTCGGCTTGTATTGATAGAGGAAGCCATGAGCCCTTAGTGGTAAAGTTTACTTCTTGCAGAACCTTAAATAAATGCCACGTAGATCAAATTTTATTATGAAGGAAAATTCAAATATCATCGTATATCGTGTAAAGGATAAAGGACTAGAAGTCTTGTTGGTGAAAGGAGAGGGAGAGCAGTGGGATTTGCCGCAAAGTCCTAATAGTGAATCCAATGTCATTGGACTAAATGCTGGCGAAGAGCAGATCATTACCCTTGATCCAGTAGAAGGCGAAGTGGATGGCATATTTGAGCAAGCCTATGCTGTGGAAGCAGATTGGCATGATATTCCTTCTTTGAAGTCCATTCTAAAGCACGATGTACGCTTCATGAAAGATACTGTCAAGAAGATGATTCCTGATATGATGGAACGAGGGGCCTTCGTTGCGGTGAAAGATGCCTTCAAAAGAGTCTTGCCGAATAAGTACAAAATGCTAAAAGAATTGAAAGATATTCTTACGGATCGTAATTCTACGAAGTATATGTAATTTTTTTCTTGCTCGTTATTCTGACAGCGTATATCTAGCTTTTGGCTTCTTAACTTACAACACTCGAATGATTAATCCAATCCCAAATAAAATCAGCATACTTCCCGCTATTCTTTTCATTAAAATGATTTTTTTTAAGGAGAGCATCTTTCCGATGTAAGCCGCTAGCAATGCTTTTGCACTGTCGGTCGCAACGAGCGCACCGAGAATTCCACTGTAGTATAAAAAAGCTTCTTGTGAACTATAATTAGCATTCACAGTAACTGTGGAACTCAATCCAATCCAAAATACAAAAGTGAAGGGATTAAAAGTATTGACTAGGAAGCCTTTCAGGAAATATTGAATTGGTGCAAAGCGACTGTTTTGGCGTTCCATTTCTGCTTGCACATCTATTGGTTTGGACAGCCAAATCACTATGCCAAATCCGATCAAAATAGTGCCACCTAGCAGTCCTGTGATCCACTCAAAATTGGAATTATCTACAAGGATTATGATGCGGGTCATCCCAAAATAGGTCGTCAAAATAAACAGAAAATCGCTTGTCCAAATCCCTAAACCCACCAGCAGTCCTGCCCATTTTCCCTTTTCTAAACTGGCATCCAGTATCGTCACCAATATCGGTCCAACCAAAATGGATAAGCCTAGACCCACCACGATGCCCTGTAGAAGTAATTGCATAGCTAAGTGTTTCTAATGTTTAGATTTGTGTATTTCTAAAATACGCCAAACAACTTTAAAATTGCCAAAACAACCACAAGAACGAGCAGGCGATGCGCCCACACATTAGCTTTGGGATAAGAAGCTGCAAAACGAGCCGTCAAGTAGCCACCAAGCGTTTGTCCAATGGCGAGAATAGCACCAATTTTCCAATCAATCAAGCCTTTGTATTGAAAAACAGCAAGTACGATAATTGTGTAAATCGCGATTACCAAAGACTTTACAGCATTGGCAGCAATAAGCTCATAGCGCGCAATCAAGACGGTAATGACTAAGAAAAAAACCCCCATTCCCATTTGAATGAAGCCACCATATAGTCCAAGTAAAAAAAGGAGTGGAAAGAGTATCCAATTGGAAGGTCGTTTGGAAAAATCGCTTTCTTGTAGCCAGCGTTTTGGACGAATCAACAATACCAAAAGCATAATCACCATCATGTAGCTAAAAAAACGCTTGAATTGTGCGTTACTGACATTTATTGCAATGATAACCCCAACAATCGCCCCCAAAATAATGAACAGCATGTCCAGCCAATGTTGCTTGAAATTGAGTTTACCACCTTGATAAAAGCCATACGCACTTGCTGAAGTCTGTGTAAATACGCCCACTCGATTGGTGCCATTGGCTAAATTGGAAGGTAAGCCTAAAACTTCGGTGAGTATAGTCAAAGTGATTGCTGAGCCATTGCCTGCCAAAGTATTCACTACACCCGCAAAAAAACCTCCAACAACGGCAAGGAGAAGTTGTGTTGCTGTCATACCATAGTCTGAGTTCAATAATAAATCAGCATTTGACTTTTTTCATTTGTTCTTATTGGTTTCTTTTTGCTTAGAAGTACCGAAGTTTTGCTTTTGTTGCGACCAGTTGTATATTTGCTCTCCCGTAATTGGAAAAGGGGCTATAGCTCAGTTGGCTAGAGCGCTTGACTGGCAGTCAAGAGGTCACGAGTTCGAATCTCGTTAGCTCCACTATATTTTCCTGAGTAGGAGGAATAAAATCATATCTTTGTAATCACCCTGACCAATTCATCTACTAGGAACGATCACGTCTCGACATATTCTACAATTTCCAAGCCATAGCCTTCCAATGCAATTCGACGTTTTGGATTCTTGGTAATTAGTCGAATTTTGGAAACTTTCATGTCGCTTAAAATCTGCGCACCGATACCAAAATCGCGTTGTGCCATATCAGAAGGCATTTCAAAACCTTTTTCTTTAATGGCTTGCAAATGTTCTAGTATCATTTCATTAGCGCGGTACTGTCCTTGCCGTATGTAGAGCAACAAGCCTTTTTCTGCCTTGAACATACGGTCCAAAGATCGTTCAATTTGGCGAAGGTAATTATTGAATAGTATGCCTAAGATATCACCTGTCTCCGTAGAAGAATGAACGCGCACCAATATCGGTTCGTCTGCTCCCCAATCTCCCATTTTTACCGCCAAATGAATGTCGCCTGTTGTGATTTGACGATAGGCATGAATTTCAACTTTTCCATAGCGCGAACGAATAGGAACAACCATTTCCTTTTGCACCATGCTTTCATTTTCCATGCGGTAAGCCACCAAATCTTTGATAGTGATGATCTTCAAATCCAATTCTCTCGCCAGGTCAAACAACTGTGGTAAACGCGCCATAGTGCCGTCTTTATTCAATATTTCAACCAAAACACCTGCGGGTGAAAAGCCTGCTAAACGTGCCAAATCAATTGCTGCTTCGGTATGTCCAGTACGCCGAAGGACACCACCCGTTTTGGCACGAAGTGGAAAAATGTGTCCTGGTTTAGCAAAATCAGTTGCCTCTGTATTTGGATCGACTAAAGCCTTGATACAAGTAGCTCGATCATAAGCCGAAATGCCCGTTGTGCAACCCTGACCAATCAGATCAATGGAGATTGTAAAAGCCGTTTCGTGGAGAGCCGTATTAGAAGATACCATTAGTTCCAGTCCCAATTCATCAGCACGTTGCTCTTCAATTGGCGCACAAATCAAACCTCTGCCGTGCGTCGCCATGAAGTTGATGATCTCTGGTGTGATACACTCCGCTGCACAAATGAAATCTCCTTCATTTTCCCGATCTTCATCATCCACCACTATGATGACTTTGCCCGCCTTGATGTCTTCAATGGCTTCTATAATGGTATTGAGTTGAATTGCTGTATCGTTCATTTACACTATTTTGCTCAGCTATTTCTAACCTTTCAAGCATCAAATGGTTGTTTGTTAAGATAATATCTTGCATTTCCTTGACTTGAATATTAATATTGGTGATTAATCCTCCGTTCAGTGTAAACTTAGTTTATATAGCATTCAGTTCATGCTGAAATAATTAGTACAAAAGCTTGCTCACTTGGTGCTGTGAAGGTATGTCTGAAGGAGAAACTAGAGCAAAAAAGAGCGAAGTGGGAAGATGATTTATTGGTTCTCAGTGCGCTTCTGTGTAGAAGCGCGTCGTTGCTTATTTGAATCGTCATCTTAAGGTGATTTTAGCTTTGAATAATGAGTACT
>JBCCRX010000252.1:0-10191 GCA_039201015.1 Bacteroidota bacterium
ATTTGGATGGCAACTATGTAGCTTCCTCTCACTTAATTTCATCTTATTATGTGGAATGCTACACGATTGCAGTAGATCAAAATGGCAATATTTTTGTAGGTGGTTATGCCTTTGAAAATATGAATTTTGATGGCACAACTTTCCAAATCTTAGGTGGAGACTGTCTATTTATTGCTAAATATGATGCCAATCAGGATTTGGAATGGGTACGCTACCAAGACCAAAACGATAATTCAGAAATCAGTGCACTCTGTATTGATGATGAATCTAATTTGCTGGGTATTGGTAGATTTGAAGGTAGGATGGATTTTGGTGCTACCACAGTAAATACAGCATCAAATGAATATGAAGTTTTTGTGCTGAAATATGATAATGATGGTAATTTTAAATGGATAGAAAAAGGGACAAGTAATGATTTATCTAGGGATTCTGGCAACAGTATAGGCATAAGCCCTGAAAATATTGTTTATGCTTTAGGCTCATTTAGAGAGGAAATCATCTTCTCGGAGGTAAGTATGGTCAGTGCAGGCAACACAGATCCCTTGATTGTACGCCTCAATAATGAGGATGGCTCTCAATCTTTTTTCGATAACTCACTAGCAGGTTCTCAAGACAGCGATACAGATGCGAGCAATGAACTCCAAAGTCTTTCTCTCGACGGCTCAAATTTGAGTATCAGTACTGGCAATAGCGTTGATCTTTCCATGCTACGAGATGATTTAGGAGATCATACAGCTTCGGAAAACCTTAAAACCAATGGATTTTATATCTCTAATGATGGAGACAACGAAGGCATATTTATTGACAATAATGGTCAAGTCGGTATTGGTACAAATATACCTTCTACCGCCTTGGAAGTCAATGGTACAATTACTGCTTCCACTTTTTCAGGCGATGGTTTTGGTTTGACCAACCTTAACGTACCTGATTATTCCTCTGATATTTCAGACTTGCAGAACGATGTAGTTGATAATGATTCAAGAATTTCCAACAATCAATCCGACATCTCCGCTCTACAAACTGACTTACAGCAAGCCGTCCCCGTCGGCACCATCCAAATGTGGCCAACCTCTTCTCCTCCAACAGGCTGGCTCATCTGCAACGGCTCTTCTTTTTCTTCTTCTACCTACCCAGATTTGGCAAACGTACTAGGCGGTACGACCCTCCCGAATTTTAATGGACGTTTCCCGCTCGGTGTCGGCAATAGCGGAACGAGTGGCTCAACCACCCACAACATCGGTTCTAATGGCGGAGCAGAAAAACACACGCTCTCCATCAATGAAATACCCAATCATAGTCACGGCGCAGGTAGTCTATCCACTAGCGAACCTTACTTATCACAAGAAGGTAGCGGCAATCAAGATAAAAGAGATGGTGGTGGCACGAAATTGTTTGAATATACTTCCATTACTGGGAATACGGCATCGGTTGGTGGGGGGCAGGCTCACAATAATATGCCACCTTTTTATACCATCAATTTTATTATTAAAGCGAAGTAGTAGAATAACGAATCCTGAATGTATAATAAGGAATAACGAAGTTTTTCCAATAGGACGTGTTCCCACTTCGACAACTTGTCCGCCTTATATGTTTGCACAAACATATAAGGCAGACAGGTCGAACCCGACGATTTGTAGGAAAATTCTTTCAGGAGCGAGCCATATTTGAGCTTTTAGCTCAAGTATGGCTCGCTCCGAAAGAACTTTCATGAATTAGAGTGGCTTCGACAGCCACTCTAATTCAAAACACGCCAATCTCAGAGATTACCGAATAACATAAAATAAGGTACTAATTGCGTAACATGAGTCAATAATATAAAACCGCTTTTTCTATCTTTTTAAGATAAATGAAAAGTTTTTTGACCTATAGCAAAGACCTTTGCAGCAGTGAATTTTGATAGCGTAACCCACAAATCGCATCAAGTTTGCTAACAATTTTTGACTAAAATCACAGAGATATTATGAAGGATAATCTGATGAACAACGCCAAAGAAATCCTAAAAATGATTAAAATGCTTTCGCCACAAACGCTGCCGAGATTGGAATACCTTTCGCGCGAAGATTTGAGTTTGACTAATGTGCGCGAAGGTGGTATCAAAGAAGATGTACCAATTACAATAGATATGCGTTATCCAAAGCCAAATGCCTTCCCAATAGGTGCAGAAAATGCACATGGTGAAATTGAAATGTTGGGTGAGGTGGAAGCGACTCATTGGTACGCTGAAGCAGATGGGATCACTTGGCATTTCGTAACTACGGGCGACCCAAGCAACGAGCCCTTCGTACTTGTTCATGGCTTTCCAGAAAGTTGGTACACTTTTCACAATCAGATGCGAGACTTGTCTGATCAATTCTACTGTATTGCTGTCGATACCTTGGGAAACGGGCAAAGTGACAAGCGGCTAGATTTAGATTATCGTTACTCTTCCATCGCTGCTGCTCTAGCAAAACTATTAGATAAGATTGGCGTTGAGCATTTCAACTTAGGTGGACATGATCGTGGTTCGGTGATTTCAGATCATCTCTTGAATGTGGAAGGTATGGAGCAGCGTGTGCTACGCTACATCCGTATGCAACAATCCGCTAACGAGCCGCATGGTGAGCCTAAACCACCACATCAAATATTTTCCCAGGACTGGTTTCCTATGCTGATGAAAACAACTGCCTTTCCTCGAATGTCCTACGCTGCTAGCATGTATCGCGTAAAAGATATTGCTCCAGAAGTCTTGTCTAGGTTGGATCATGAGGTCAAGTACAAGGGAATTGCCGAAGCCTCTCCTCGACAATTTGACCACACTAGTTTAGAGCAAGAATTGGAGGATCGTCATAATTTCCTTTTCGCAAAAATGACGATGCCCGTGTTGTTTTTACAAGGCAAAAACGATCCAGGACAGCATCCTGAGGAATATGAAAACACACCAGATTTCGTAACGAATGGACGCGTGCAATTCATTGATGGCAATCACTTTTTTCAGTTAGGTGCACCAGAAGCTACAGCGGTTGCAATGCGGACATTCTTATCCGAGTCGCTATCAGACTAGCAGGCTTGGTTAGGTATCGGATACCTTTAAGGATAGGATATCCGATACTTGAAAATTCATGACTTTAGTCAAAAACACAAAATGGAACTCTTCGAGGTTATTATCTTGTCTTTATCTAGTTTGGCATTATTTTATGCTAGTACTATGCGATTAATCAATCCACAAAAAGGTAATTTCTTACAAACTTATCTATCCAATCCTGACAATAGACTAGAAAACGATACTGATTTAATCAATGAAATAAGAGGCGTCGGTGCAGTGATGCTAGTAGGCGGATTATTTATCATACTCGGAATCGTAATTTCTGATTTTAAATTTACTTCCTTCGTTGTAGCAGTGGTGATTTTCTTTGGCGTTGTTCTAGGACGATTAATAAGCCTTGTTGTTGATGGGAAACCCAATCAAGACGTTATTAGGGCTACCATTGCTGAAATTGTGCTGAGTGTACTCAATATTTTTTGTTTGATTGATCTCTTACTTTGAGATTTTGTCAACCATAATATGATAAATTAAGCCACCTAATACATTGTAAAAGCCCTCCTAATTCGGGTGCAATCCAATAATTTCAAGCCCTAAGTGAAGCAAAATTTTGGATAAAAACATTCCATCTTCCTGCTGGAACTACCCCTCTTAAAAACATAAGCGGTTCTACATTTTTGGGATACCAAAAAGAATACCTGATAATCACAGTGTTCCGTCGCATATCCATAATCACAATACAATAGGCTTGTATGATTATAGACAAAGAACACCCATCCCCCTAAATTACAAACTTATTTGATCCCGTTTAGGAATATTTTCAGCATTAGGATCCATGGTATCTTCTTCCTCCACTAAAACGCTTTCTTCTTCTAAAATTTCCTCCATTTCTTCACGATCTATTGCCTCCACCAACCATTTTATAATCCATGACGCTCCAACCAGCACTATGTCTTTTAAAAAAGAAGCGACAAAAGTTTATCCTAATCCTGCTAGCCACTTTATCAATATTGAGTTACCAGAAGCGAAGCTAATAAGCAAGTGTAGTGTTATTGATGCGAGTGGAAGTTATCATCTGCAACGAAAATTTGAGGAGGTGCTACAAAATGTACAGTTGAACATAGCTGAAATACCAAATGGTTTGTATTCTTTGGTAGTAGAAGCAGAAAACACCTTGATCGTAAGAATGATTGTGGTACAAAATGAATGAACGAGAATTGTTTTATACTAGGTCGCTATTAACGAAAACAGAACATGCTAAATTGGACTAATAATTTCTACTTTTATGGACTGCCGCAAAAGTGGATGCACTGCTTCTATGATTTCTTTCTCTAAAATCTTAATTAGTCTTTTCTTCGCCAAATTGGGATGTGTAAGCATACCGATTTCTCTGGCAGGGCGAGGTAGCTCCAGTGGAAATAGAAATTCTTTATCAACAATTTTCTCATTCAGGCTAGCTAGCTTAGGCAGAAGGGTAAGGCCCTTGTTTGAGTTCACCAATTGAAGCAAAGATAGGATGGAACCACTTTTGTAGAGCAAGTTTCGCTGGAGTGCTTGCTTATTTTTGAGATGGCAAATCTTTCCAATTTGGTTCGTCAGACAGTGGCTTTCTTCCAATAGCCACAGTCTGGAAAGGTCGATGTCACTTACGCTGTATTTCGGACGGTTTTTTCTGATCTCACTGGCATCATACACCAGAAATTCTTCTTTGAACAAGCTCTTTTGCTCTAGTCCTGCATCCTGCTCCACAGGTATAGACAATATCCCAACATCTAATTCTCTCACTTTTAATGCTTTGATAATTGAATCTGTTGTAATCTCGTGAATGGTGAAATGGATATTTGGATAATTAACAACCAAGCGATCAAGGAAAAGCGGCAACAAAAACGGAGCAAGCGTTGGTATCACTCCGATCTTTAGTGTTCCAGACAAGTCTTTTTTCGTCGTCTGAATCAATTCTGTGAGGTTCTCATATTCGTGGTAGATGATCTTAAACTGCTCAATCAAAGCTTTGCCTTCTGATGTAATGCAGATGGGTTTAGCCTTTCGATCAAAAAGGGTCAAACCAATTTGATTTTCAAGACGCTTAATCATAGTGCTCAAGGTACTTTGGGTAACAAAGCAGACTTCTGCTGCTTTACTAAAACTCCCCGTCCTCTCCAAAGCTAGCGTATATTGTATCTGACTTATTGATATTGATGTCATCAATACTTTTATTAATTATTTAGTTTGTGTAAATGTATTAATAAATTGAAATTTGTGCTAACTAAATAAAATGAATTTATCTGATTATAGCGGAATGCAATGCTTAGTAGATGCTGCAATAGCGTTTCACAAGTGTTGAAATTCCATATACTTCAGGAGGGAGAGATGAATCGTCGGTTTTACCGCTGATTCATCTCTCCCTCCAAAAGGATTTTCGCGCCGAAGGTGCGGAAAACACCTCAACTTGCTGATTTTTAGAGACTTTTTTCTTTCACCGCAAAACGTTATGATCAAGAATTTATAAATATCTATCAAATAACAATTATGGAAAATAGACAAGGCGACATCAGTAAATGTCCTTTCCACAGCAGTAATGGTCAAAATAATGACCGAATGGCTGGTGGTGGTATGACCAATAGAGATTGGTGGCCGAAACAACTCAAACTCAACATACTCAAGCAGCATTCGAGAAAGACCAACCCAATGGACGAAGACTTCGATTACGCAGAAGCCTTCCAATCATTGGATTATGAGGGCTTGAAAAAAGACCTTCATGACTTGATGACAGATTCTCAGGAATGGTGGCCCGCTGATTTTGGTCATTATGGTCCGTTCTTCATTCGGATGACTTGGCACAGTGCTGGCACTTATCGTACGGCAGACGGCAGAGGTGGTGGCGGGACTGGTCAACAGAGATTTGCTCCACTCAATAGCTGGCCTGATAATGGCAATTTGGACAAGGCAAGAAGACTTCTTTGGCCGATCAAACAAAAATACGGCAACAAAATATCTTGGGCAGACCTGATGATACTGACAGGCAATGTGGCTTTGGAATCGATGGGTTTTAAAACCTTTGGATTTGGTGGCGGTCGCCCTGATGTTTGGGAGCCAGAAGAAGATGTTTACTGGGGAGCAGAGACAGAATGGGAAGCAGGAGACAAGCGTTATTCAGGTGATAGAGTATTAGAAAATCCGCTGGCAGCGGTGCAGATGGGCCTAATCTATGTGAATCCAGAAGGACCAGAAAGTAATCCTGATCCAATCGCAGCAGCGCGAGACATCAGAGAGACTTTTGCAAGAATGGCAATGAATGACGAAGAAACAGTCGCTCTAATTGCGGGAGGGCATACTTTTGGTAAAGCACACGGTGCTGGTGACGCTAGCCTAGTTGGAGTAGAACCAGAAGGTGCAACTATCGAAGAACAAGGCTTTGGCTGGTCGAGTACACATGGTTCGGGAGTAGGTATAGATGCGATCACAAGTGGTCTGGAAGTGACCTGGACACAGGAGCCAACAAAATGGACCAATCTGTATTTTAAAAATCTTTTCGAGCACGAATGGGAACTGACTAAAAGCCCAGCAGGTGCTCATCAGTGGGTCGCAAAAGATGCAAAAGCAGATATTCCAGATGCGCATGATCCTACTAAGAAGCATCGACCTACGATGATGACAACTGACCTATCCTTGCGATTTGATCCGAAGTATGAAAAAATCTCTCGACGCTTCTATAAGAATCCTGAAGAATTTGAAGATGCCTTTGCCAGAGCATGGTTCAAGTTGACGCACAGAGATATGGGACCAAAAGTTAGGTACCTTGGACCTGAAGTACCAGAGGAAGATTTGATTTGGCAAGATATTTTACCGAAGCCACCTCAAAATACAGTCACTGATAGCGATGTAAAGGAGTTGAAGACGACCATTCTGAACAGCGGACTTACGGTCTCGGAAATGGTATCAACTGCTTGGGCATCTGCCTCCACTTACAGGGGCTCGGACATGCGAGGAGGCGCGAACGGTGCACGTATTCGACTCGCCCCTCAAAGGTATTGGCAGGTGAACAACCCGACGCAATTGTCTAAAGTGCTATCTATTTATGAAGACATAAAAGTTAAATCTAAAATAAATATTTCCATAGCAGACTTGATTGTATTGGGTGGATGTGCAGGTATTGAGAAAGCTGCCAAAGATGCTGGCTTTGATGTGCTTGTTCCTTTCCGTTATGGACGGGTGGATGCCTCCCAAGCCCAAACGGATATAGCATCTTTTGGTGTTCTAGAGCCAGTTGCTGATGGTTTTAGAAATTACTTGAAAACCAAGTATTCAGTAAACACAGAACATCTCTTGATTGATAAAGCCCAACTGTTGACTTTGACTGCTCCAGAGATGACGGTTCTCATCGGTGGACTTAGAGTATTGGGCGCGAATGCCGCTAATTCACAGCACGGCGTTTTGACAAAGCATGTGGGCAAACTGACCAATGATTTCTTTGTCAATTTGCTGGATATGGATACACGTTGGAAATCTATCAATGAAGATCAAGAAATTTTTGAGGGTATTTCTCGTAAAACTGGTCAAGTGAAGTGGACAGCGACCAGAGCTGATTTGGTCTTGGGTTCTAATTCCGTTTTAAGGGCGATCGCAGAAGTTTATGCTTCCAGTGATGCAGAGCAAAAATTCATTCAAGATTTCGTAAAAGCTTGGACAAAAGTGATGAACCTAGATCGCTTTGAGCTAGACAATAGAGACGTACCTGAGATCGACTGTGCATCTAGAAAATCTGTTTCTATGAAAAATAAGCAGGAGCAAATCACACTTGCTAATTAAGAATTTAGCTTGAAGTAAAATTTGCTTCAAGAATACACCCTACACGCTAGCTGAGAATGAATTTTCTGTAATCAAATGGGAGTATCACCTTTTGTGGTACTTCCATTTTAAGTACACTCACTTCAACTTTGCGAGCACCGCTTGCAGTACCGAGGCTCAATGATATTTCCACAGTATCCAAATAGCTAATTACCTTAGAGCTATTTCGGACTTCGTTCCATTTGTTGTTGTCGTAGTACCAAAAAGTCACTGTCGAAGTATCATAGACCACCAAGCCATTGGCAGGTGCTGCGATGTTTTGCCGTGCAGTGCTGTCCATTCTTGGAATCAATAAGCCTTTGTCTGTACTGCTCAAATCAAGCATAGCAGAAGCATCGGGATTGTTGTTGTTTTGGTTGATGGCGACTTGGGCAGTCAATAATTGGGTGCTAAAAACTAAAATTGTGAGTGTCAGTTTGAAGATTCGTCTCATTATCTTTCGATTTTGCATAGGTCAGACCGTCAGTTATCTACTCGCTTGTAGATACCAATTGGCATGATTTGCTGCTGTGTGTTTAATTATGGTGACAAAGTTAGGGGAGTGTTTTTGGATGTGGATTGAATTAATTCAAGGAGTGGTGGGTGGGAGTGGAATTTAATAGATGCGATGATGAAACTCATTATGGTCGCGATATTTCAACATAAGAGATAGTTGCTGCGTGTCACCGCAATATGATAATTGTTGTTAATATTGTAAGTGTAACACCATCTAAGTCACAGACATTGGGCGATCTATTTTCTAAATTGAGAAGCGTGGGAAATTTAGACAACCAGTAGTCATCTATTTTCGGTTACTCAACCAAATTTTTCAATCAACACATCTGGATGCCTTTTTGTATGGATAATTTCAACCACTCGAACCATCAATTTAGCTTCATGGATATTGAAGATAATTTTATAAGACCATTTCAATGCTCTACGAAAAATGGTTTGCTCATCACTGATTTCATGAACAATCCCATGCTTTTGAGGCATTTCAGCTAGGTCTTTGATCGTAGCAAGAATTCCATTTCTGACGTGTTCAGCAGTTTCTTTGGATACTTCTTCTTTCAAATAAGATGTATTTCTCTTAGGCTTGCTCTGGCATCACGACTAATAACGACTTTATATGTTACCATGTTTCCGATTCTTTTTCTAGCTCGTCAACTGTCAAATAATCACCTTCGTCCATCTTTATCAGCCTTTGTTTAAATATTGTTTTCGCTTCTTCTGCTAGTAGTGGTTCACCAGAAGTTTTGTAACCAATTACAGCAGCTTTTTCTTCTACATAGGTACTCAACATAGAATGAACTACTTTCAAAAAACTACCGTCTATTTGATCTAGATAAGTATCAATTTCGCTTCTTAATTGCAGACTGCTCATGATTTTATATTTTCATCTGAAAACAATACTTAGGGCGAGTTTATTTTGTTTAGCCTTTTTGGTGCTTTTGTAACGTTAAGAAAGAAATTCAGTCTTGGCTTTTTTGGTTCTTTTTGTGCTAAGACAAAAAGAACATGTTATTTCCTGAAACCGTACATCTAAATCACAAAAATTTTCAAAGAACCCCATATTTTTAAATACGCTGGAAAAGAAGTATTGATTACGATGGTGATTTACGAAAAAGAAGATTATTCTTCCGAAACTTAAAATGGTTTAAAGCGCATTCCTAATGCGAGTAGAGATTTTAGCATTAGTGAAGAGGACAATGTTGTCAGGATTTCAGGAGGCAATAAAAAGCGCATTGACTTCGAGTTGAAAGTCCCTGAGAATTTCTCTCTCACGATTAATACCCATCATAATGGTGACATCAAAGTGAGTAAGGTGAATGGTGCATTTGAATTGTCTGGTCATCATGGAAGCATTGAATTACAGGAAGTGAAAGGATCCGCTATTGTCGATACCCACCACGGCGATGTTATTATTCGGAAGGAGGAGTAGTTATCTTGCAGCTTAATTATTTGCCCCCTCTAGCTTGCAAAGCTTGTGTTAAGGAAAGATTTGTCTGACCTCTAGTAGGAAGTTAAACTTGAGCTTTACAAAAGTTGCTCTTCCCATAGCCTTCCTGCAACTTTCGCAAAGCGAAACCCAACTCAGCGAATCAAAGGTTTCGTTAGATTTGCTAAATTTTCAAAATTTAGTAAATCTTCGGTTCTAAATGATTTTATTTGGTCAGCATTATTTATGGAAGCTCATGTTTATTTTCAAATCATATGGGCGTCGAGCCCATATGATTTGATCAAGGTTTTTTAAAGGGAGAAGCGGCGAAATTCGCCGCTTCTCCCTTTAAAAAACCTTGATTCGTTTGGAAGGACTCGACGTCCTTCTAAACGAAAACAAACGA
>JBCCRX010000253.1:0-10179 GCA_039201015.1 Bacteroidota bacterium
GGCCCGACATAAAAAATAAAATTTTTAATTTTTTTTTTTTTCTCTCGGTCCAAGAGTCCTCTTTTTGAAAAATTTTATGGAATAAAATTTTTCAAAAAGGTGTTTTCTATTAGACTTTATTCACAATAATATTTTTAAGAAGTAGAAAGTATATTTTTCAACCCTTTCGAGCGAGTTAAAAATTTTTGTGAATAATCACCATTGTACAAACAATATTAAATTTTAATTTTTCGATTTTCAAATCAGCGAAACGTAAGTTAGTAGATAGGCTTTGTATCAATACGACATCCACAACGTCCGCTCTTGGGCAGTTCGTATGTCCTACTTTGCGAAAAACCGCGCAAAATTAGAAAATATTTGTAAAAGGAAGGTGCTTGACTGTAAGGCGATCGCAAGAAAGCGATTTTTGTTTAATTTGTTGAGCATGTTTATTTGTTTACAGGCATAACTTTGGCTGTACAGAATTAGAAGGAGCTTAATGCCAATTGTTGCGCCAATAAAAACGATCTTTATTAAATTTACTATTTTTGCAAGTCATAAGTTTAATTCAAAAAATTTCCTTGCATTTAAGCTAGTTAATAGGATGACCTCAAAGTCATCCTATTAACTTCAGAAGATCGAAACTTCACTTTTAAGTAATGCTATAAGTGGATTTTCAAATTTAAAGAAATGATTTTTCTACCAGATCATAAGTGTTTAAACTAAAATGATATATATCATTCACATGTAAGTACTTAATCAATAAAAACGATCTTTCAAGATTCAGCCTGAGGCGGACAAGTCCTATCTTGAAAGTGCTATCTTACTCGTTTCCTAACGAGCTGATAAGGAGTATTAAGTTAGGAAACTTAATACATCGTATGGTCGTAAGTATTTGAACTTCAGTAGTATGAATTATCCCAATGCCTAACTTTTTTGGGAGCAGTGAACTTTGCTCAAATGCTGTGAGCTAATGGCTAAATACCAACTGCTAATGGCTAATTTTCCCCTAATTAAAAGCATCTACATTTGGTTTTTGATATACAACAACACGAAAGAAAAATTTTCAACCTAATCAGTGAATCTGCGCAAGCCCTGAGCTTTCCAACTTATGTGGTGGGTGGTTATGTGCGAGATCGTTTGCTGGCGCGTCCTTCCAAAGATATGGATATTGTCTGTTTGGGAAGTGGCATTGAGTTGGCGCAACATTTGGCGTATAAACTCCGACCGATTCCGCGTGTGGTGGTCTATAAGCGTTTTGGAACGGCCATGCTGCGCTATCGCGATTTGGAGATCGAATTTGTAGGCGCGCGAAAAGAATCTTATCGCTACGATTCGCGCAAACCGACTGTAGAGTCAGGTACGCTAGAGGATGATCAGAATCGCCGTGATTTCACAATCAATGCGCTCGCCGTTTCGCTTAATGTGAACAATTTTGGGGCAATCATCGATCCCTTTCAAGGGCTAGAACATTTGGAACAAAAATTGATAAAAACGCCATTACAACCCAAAAAAACCTTCTCTGATGATCCACTACGGATGTTGCGCGCGATTCGTTTTGCTACTCAACTCAACTTTAAAATTGATCCTTTGACACTGAAAGGCATCAAAGATAGACGAGATCGTATTGGTATTATTTCCAAAGAGCGCATCGCAACCGAACTTAATAAAATCATTCTTTCGCCCAAGCCTTCCATTGGATTCAAATTGTTACACGAAACGGGTTTACTTTCATTGATCTTACCAGAACTAGAAAAACTAAAAGGTGTAGAGGTGAAAAATGGCATTGGGCACAAGGATAATTTTTATCATACGCTAAAAGTTTTGGATAATACTGCGCTGAAAACCAGTGATTTGTGGCTGCGTTGGTCGGCACTGCTACACGATATTGCAAAGGCACCCACCAAGCGTTTTCATCCCAAGAGTGGCTGGACTTTTCATGGGCACGAAGCGGTGGGCGCGGCGATGGTGCCCCGAATTTTTAAGCGACTGCGGTTGCCACAAGATCAAAAAATGAAATACGTCCAGAAAATTGTTGGGCTGCACATGCGACCCATTAATTTGACCAAAGGCGAGGCAACTGATTCTGGTATTCGACGCCTACTCTTCGATGCGGGTGACGATGTGGATGATTTGATGTTGCTGTGTGAAGCAGATATTACTTCCCGCAACGAGAAAAAAGTGAAGCAGTACTTCCAGAATATGAAACTCATTCGTCAGCGACTGAAAGAGGTGGAAGAAAAAGATCATTTGCGCAATTGGCAGCCGCCCATTTCTGGTGATATGATTATGGAGACTTTTGGTATTTCGCCTTCTAGAGCAGTGGGTGTTATCAAAAATGCAATTCGTGAAGCAATTTTAGAAGGGGACATTCCGAATGAATATCAAGCGGCTTATGATTTGATGCTAGCAGAAGGAGAAAAATTAGGATTGTCGGTAGCAGAAAGCAAGTAGTGCGAATTACTTACCTATATTCTCCGTGCTGAAACTATTGTCATTGCTGCCATCTAAATATACTGCGTATGGGATAAACAAGTATATTTTTTTTGTTTATTTGTTGAATCGTTTATTCGTTTAGTACATTAAATATCAATATATTGTAGTTAAACAAACTGGTCCGCCTTAGGCGCGGTAAACAAGTATATTTATATGCACAAATTCATCCCGTTTGCAGTAGAGATAGTTATTTAACGCTTGTACCACTAGGAAGTTTGAGGCTGTAGTTCGGCAGTTCGACGATACACCTCTAGCTTATCTTTGCCGAGATTGTAGCCTTTGTAAGGCTTCGCAGCGATTCTTGGAGCAGCTATACCATTTCCCAAGACCTTAGTTCCTGTAAATACGCGTGCTTCATCCCACAGATTTTGGGCTATAAAACTTTCTAACAATTGTTTTCCGCCTTCTATCATCAGATTCCCGATTTGTTGTTGGTGGAGGTATCGCAGTAGGTCGGGTAGTAATTGCTTGTCAAAAGTATGGGTAAACAACTGAATACTAGGCTTTTGATAAGGTAGTTCTCTTTCTTCGCTGACGACCAAAGTTGGTGCAATAGCGTCGAACAATTGAAGGTTCGGAGACAGTCGAGCCTCACGATCCAGTACAATTCTAAGCGGATTTTTTCCATAGAAAAGGCGATTCGTTAAAGCTGGATTGTCCGTTTGAGCCGTATTGGTGCCTACCATAATAGCATCTATTTCTCCTCTCCATTTATGCACCAATCGCTTAGAAAAAGCATTTGTGATCCAAATTTTTTCATTGATTTTTCCCAAATAGCCATCTAGGCTTTTCGCAAACTTTAAGATAATGTAAGGACGTTGTTGGCGAACAAAAACGCCTCTTGCGCGGGCTAGAGCTTCTCCTTCTTCTTTCAATACGCCCGTCACCACTTCCACGCCCGCTTTTCTCAATATGTTCACGCCTTTTCCATCCACTTGAGGCGTTTCATCCAATGCGGAAATAATGACTTTAGGAATTTTGTGTTGTAGAATTAAGCTAGTGCAAGCTGGTGTTTTGCCATGAAAACAACAAGGTTCTAGCGAAACATAGAGCGTTGATTTTGGCAAAAGAGCCAGATGTGCCGCAGCACTTTTCACTGCATTTACTTCGGCGTGGGCTTGTCCGTATTTCTGATGAAAGCCTTCTCCAATGATTCGATCTTCATACACCAAAACAGCACCTACCAAAGGATTTGGCGCAGCATTTCCCAAGCCTTTTCTCGCTAATTCAAGACAGCGCGACATATAGCGTTCTGCCTTGTTCATACTTATTTTATCCAAACTTACTTGCATTTTTAAATTTTTAGATTTAATTTCGAGCCAAATTCTTTCAAGGGATTTTCTACAACAAATCTTTTTGTTTAATTCAAAATCATCGGTTTTTCTCCATTTTGCTCAGCCTTAAAGTATTTATTAACAACTTTTAATGATTTTGTTGAAGCCTTTATTACTTGTAGGCTTATACGCAGTATCAAGCATAATGTGTTAAGTAAATCAAACTGAACAATTTCTCTATATCAATTAAAAGACTTGAGACAATATCATTTGCTTATGCTTCGTACCGTTCTAATTATTTTAAATTAAAGATTCATTGCAGTTTTTCTACACGCATAGAGGACATTTTCTCGCTTTGCACACGCTATCGGATGCTGCAAGGAGTCTAATCAAATTATCTATTTAATCGTGTTATACAAAGTTAAGCTAAAAAATGCGGACGACAATGTTCTGCTTGACGGTGAGGTGTACGAAAATATTGTAAACGATCCTTATCTCTCCCGAGTTGATTTTCTCAACAATCTTCGAAAACATTCCTCTGGCTGTGCCGTTTTCCAGAAAACTTGGAAAAAAGCAGGTGGTGGATTCAAAACAGAAACAATATACTTACACAAATTAGTAGCAGAACGCTTTCTGAAAAATGATAAAACAGATAGTCGAAATTTGGTAGGTGCAAAGAATGGCAATAAGCTGGATTGTCGCTTGGAAAATTTGATCTATCGTTCTCGTTCGGTCGCCAGTCGCAAGCGTAAAACCAGTAGTAAAGTTGGTTATACGGGTGTTTACAAAGAGAACAACCGCTATCGAGCTGTAATTTCTGTAGATCGTAAATCTGTTCACATTGGAATGTACGAAACCGCAGAAGAAGCAGCACTTGCTTACAATAAAAAGTCGCGAGAAATATATGGCGATAATGGAAAAATCAATGTTATTAGGAGCAAACGGAAAGGGACGTAGCAATACCAATTTTTACTGATTTTCCCCAAAAAATTAGTGAAAATTGATGTTGCCGTCCGAAGCGATTTACTAAGCATACTTGTTGAGCGATTTTCTGACATTGACTTAGTCTATTTTCGAGTAAAATGTTAACAAAAACGAGAATTCGTACAGCCCTATATATTTTACTGCTCCACAACTACAGCACATCATCAAATATCTACTAGGAACTTCTCTCTGCAAATTTACTCAAATATCGGACACCTAAATTGTACAAATTTGAACAACAGTGTCCAAATATACACAATTCAAAGTCAACTCTCTAAAAAGCGTATCCTATAAATGTTTGAAGATCAAAGGGTTATTTCTTTGGTATGTGTATTGGTTAGACTACTAGACATTTTAGGGATTACTAGATTTTGCGGTGGCTAGAAATGTCATTTTTTGTCTAAACATTAAAAATACATCCTAATTTCGAGTATAAAAACGACATTTCTGTTCTTCCAATTTGGAAATGCCCACTAGTGTATGTATTGGTGTAGTCATATGATGTAAACACTCGTTCACTAAAAGATAGAACCTTTGACAGTTTTTGCAGAACGTGAATGCTAAACTTTTGGAATTTTCTCCTCCTGCCAAGCTCTATTGCATTTACACACAAAAAAGAAAGCGCGAAAATTGTCGAAGAGTCAAAAAATATGTCCAGCATGTTAAAGAACTATTTCAAATTAGCATACAGAAATCTACTCAACAACAAACTTGTTGCACTCATCAATATTGTTGGGCTGTCTATTGCCATAGCAGCGTCTATTACTGTTTTTTTATATTTACAAAACGAATGGACAACGAACTATTTTCACGAGAATGGCGAACGTATTTTTATACTAGAATACACCCTTGATTACAACAACGAAACCCAAATTCGAGGCGATGTACCGATACCCTTGGGGCAAGCCATAACCGATGATTTTCCTCAGATTGAGCAGTTTGCTCGCATGGATAGATGGAATAGTAGCGTTTACTTAGGAGATCGGGTTTTCTATGAATCAGTTAGCTTCGCTGACCCTAGTTTTTTTAATTTATTTACCTTTCCTTTAGACAGAGGAACACCTCAAATACTCTACGAACCCAATGCCATTGTCATCAGTTCAAAGCTAGCGGATAAGTATTTCCAAGACGAAAATCCAATGGATAAAGTCCTGACAATTGTTTTTAGTAATCAAGAGAAAAGAGTTTACACCATCAAAGGCGTGGCCGCTCCTTTCCCCGAAAATGCAGGATTTAGTTTTGATATAATGGCTGGGATGAACGCTTATCAGGACATTAGCGAATCTGGGATGAACGATTGGGCTAATCACGTCAGCAGCACTTTTATACAATTGAAGGAAGGAACAGACGCAGATTTGATTACAAGCAATATGGACAAATATATCTCCATCCAAAATGAAGCCAACAAAAATTTGCAAGTACAAGCCTTCGTTCTAGATAATTTGATTCATCCCAATCCCAAAGCGCACGAAGTGATCGGTCGCCCCTCCACAGTGACCCATCCGCTGGTCTTATTTCTATTCGGGCTACTCGCTCCACTAATGCTAGCACTATCCTGTTTCAATTATATCAACATTGCTTTGGGGGTTGCTGGAAAACGCCTTACAGAAATCGGAATTCGCAAAGCCATTGGTGGTCGGAAAACACAATTGGTAGCACAGTTTATGACGGAGAATCTATTGCTTTGTTTTTTAGCTTTGTTGTTGGGACTGCTTTTTGCGCAACAAATACTTATTCCACTTTCGAATGCTAGTCAAACTCAGCAAATCTCCCTTTCGCTTAGCCAAAATCCAAGTCTGTGGATATTCTTGGTCGTCTTGCTAGCCTTTGTTGGCATGGCTTCTGGTGCTTATCCCGCTTTTTACATCAGTGCTTTTCAGCCCAGTACGATCTTTAAAGGAAGCCAAAGGATCATCAAAAAGAATAAATTGACGCGCTTGTTTTTGGGTGTGCAATTCATACTTGCCTTTGGTATTGTCATCACGGCGGTTTTACTTTTGGCAATGGGCAAAAAGTGGACGAATATGGATTGGGGTTATCAGCCCGATGCAAGTTTTGTAGTTCGTTTAGACCATGCCGAACAATATGACATCTTGAAAAATGAGTTGGCGCGCGTTCCCTACGTCCAAAAAGTAGCTGGAAGTGTCAATCATATTGGTCATTTTAATTCAAGAAAACCAATTAAGATCGGAGAACAAACAACGGAAGCCATCCAATTTGAAGTGGACGCTGATTATTTTGAAGTCTTGGGTTTACGACTTCGTCAAGGGCGTTTTTTTGATGCAGATCGACCACTAGCAGATGCCCAAACCGTCGTGATCAATCAAATATTAGCCGAGGAGCAAGAATGGGAAAATCCGATTGGTAAAAGGCTCTTGCGAGAAGGGCAGCCTTATCAGGTGGTGGGCGTAGTAGAGAACTTTAAGACAACAGGGCAATCTGACCAACAGGCGGTAGCCATTTTTCCGAGCCAACAGGAAGCCTACAACTACATGGCGATTCGTCACGACACAGGCTCAGGAGAACAATTGGAAAGCTTCATTCGAGACAGATGGACTGCTTTGTATGCTGATATTCCGCTCTATTGTTTTCATCAAAAATTGGTGTTCGATGACTTTTATAGAAGTGTGGAAGAAGGATATACTACCTTTAGCTATATTGCAGCTTTGGCTTTACTGATTGCCTGCATGGGACTATTTGGCTTATCCATTCAAAATTATACGCGCTTTTTAAAAGAGGCAAGCATCCGAAAAATATTAGGCGCGTCCGTTGGGCAAGTCTTGTTGTTGGCAAACAAAAGTTTCATTATTTTATTACTGATTGCTAGTATTGTCGCTACGACTCTCTGTTGGATAGGCATGCAGACCCTATTGACAACTTCTAGAGAACATATAGGCAATTTACAATTGGGTGTTTTACCCTATTTGCTAGCCAATTTATTGGTCCTCGTAACTGCTTGCATCGCTATCAGTGGGCAATCTTATAAACTCACTAAGGCAAATCCAGCGAATGCTTTGAAAGAAGAGTAGTCGTGAGGAGTAAGAGAATTACTGCTTTCAAAATACTAGCCATTTCTTACAGCTCCACGCCCTGCACCAAAAGGGATACCTCATTGTTCAATACTTCAATAAAGCCTTTTTCGATAGCGAAAGTCATTTCACCACCTGCCGTTTTTTTAATTTCTACTTTACCTGCTTGCAAGGCAGAAACGATAGGCGCGTGATTGTTCAGTACTTGAAATTGTCCTAGCACGCCAGGTACTTTGATGGAAGTGATTGTACCTTCAAATATGGATTGGTCTGCTGTTAGAACGGAAAGATTCATTTCTATTTGGTGATTTGATGAACTCGTGACTTGGTAAATCAAACCACCAAATCACTAGTTCATCTAATAAATAATTGCAATGATATTGAATGCGACTTATCTGCATCTAATCTCTGAATTCTGACTTCTCGCTTCTCCAGTCTGTCTTCCTGCTTATGCGGCTTCGGCCAGCATTTTCTTACCCGTCTCAATTACTTCTTCAATAGAGCCCTTCAGATTGAAAGCAGTTTCTGGATACTCATCCATTTCTCCATCCAAGATCATATTAAAACCACGAATCGTATCTTCGATTTGCACCAAAGCACCAGGAATGCCCGTGAACTGCTCAGCAACGTGGAATGGCTGAGATAGGAAGCGTTGCACACGTCTAGCGCGGTGTACCGCCAATTTGTCTTCCTCTGACAATTCTTCCAAACCAAGAATAGCAATAATGTCTTGCAATTCTTTGTAGCGTTGTAGGATATTAATGACGCGCTGTGCCGTATTGTAATGCTCTTCGCCCACGATGTCTTCTTTCAAAATAGTAGAAGAGGAATCCAATGGATCAATCGCTGGATAGATGGCTTGGGAAGCTAATTTACGACTCAACACAGTCGTAGCATCTAAGTGCGCAAAAGTCGTTGCGGGTGCTGGATCGGTTAAGTCATCCGCAGGTACATATACTGCTTGCACGGAAGTAATAGAACCTCTTTTAGTAGAAGTAATACGCTCTTGCATCAATCCCATCTCTGTTGCTAGAGTCGGTTGATAACCCACCGCAGAAGGCATACGACCCAGCAATGCTGATACCTCAGAACCTGCCTGTGTGAAGCGGAAGATATTGTCCACAAAGAACAGAATATCACGGCCACCCGTTGGATCGTCCAAATCACCGTCGCGGTAGTATTCTGCAATAGTTAGCCCCGACAGAGCCACTCTTGCACGTGCGCCAGGCGGTTCGTTCATCTGACCAAAAACGAAAGTAGCAGAAGAATCTTTGAGCAACTCCATATCAACGGTAGATAAATCCCAGCCACCTTCTTCCATAGAGTGCATAAATTTTTCTCCATATTTGATGATACCTGCCTCTAACATCTCTCGCATCAAATCATTTCCTTCTCTAGTACGTTCTCCGACACCCGCAAATACAGAAATCCCTTCGTACCCTAGAGCAATGTTGTTGATCAATTCCTGAATTAAAACCGTTTTCCCCACGCCTGCTCCACCAAATAAGCCTACTTTCCCACCTTTGGAGTAAGGTTCGATTAAGTCAATTACCTTGATGCCCGTGTAGAGTACTTCTGTAGAAGTTGATAGCTCTTCGTAAGTGGGCGGTTTGGCGTGAATAGGTCGAGCCGCATCCCCTTTTGGCACAGGTCCAATTCCATCAATGGGTTCTCCTACGACATTGAACAAGCGTCCACGAATCTGTTCTCCAACTGGCATTGCAATCGCTTTTCCCGTGTCTTCTACTGCTGTACCGCGTGTCAGTCCGTCCGTTGAATCCATCGCAATGGCTCGAACGCTATCCTCTCCCAAATGCTGTTGCACTTCTAGTACTAAAACTTCCCCATTTTCGCGCTTGATTTCCAGTGCGTTTAAAATCTCTGGCAGCTTAGCACCAGCATCCGAAAATTCAACGTCAATTACAGGACCGATCACCTGCTTCACTCGACCGATATTTGCCATAAGTTTATATTTTTTTGTTCTGCTGTTGGCAATCAGGATTAGTAATAATTGCCAAATGATTTTGCTCCTCTAAAATCGCCGCAAAGGTAGTATTTATCAAGCATTTACAGAAAGTTTTTTTGCTTTTTTCAAACGGAGCTTCATTCGGTAAATAATAATAGGAATCTGAGTAATTTGAGAGAATTTATACCCAGTAGAGTGCGTTTTCTGCAAATGTTATTTTTAGCTAATAAAGCTGTTTACTTACGTTTCGCTAATTTCAAATTCAAAAAACAAAATTTAATTCTGACTATGCAGTGAAAAATCTCTTTTTGGACAGAGAGAAAAAATCAAAATTGAAAATTTTGATTTTTTCTCTCTGTCCAAAGGTATAATTGAAATTTTTCGCAGAAAAATTTCAATTACGTATATGGTTTCTACTGTAAATGTATTTTTTCAAAATCAATTTCAGCGA
>JBCCRX010000254.1:0-10129 GCA_039201015.1 Bacteroidota bacterium
GTATCTTGTCTATACGTGACTTAGTTTCAGATATTGCTGGCATCGAGCCAGCAATATCTGATTAGGGTTTTCTAAAGGGAACGGAGAGCATTTTCGGAAAAAATGCTCTCCGTTCCCTTTAGAAAACCCTTCAATTTGAATCGGTTCGATGCCGATTCAAATTGAACACACCTGTAGTCAGCGACTTACACATCAAAGAAAATTATTGCTCAGTAGAATAGTGTAGGAGTGAAATTAGTTTTACAAGCATTCAAAACTATTGCTTCACAAATCGGAGTACTTCTACCCTACCCTCAATTTCTGCTAGTAAGAAATAGGTGCCAGCTACCAAATCCGAAATATCTACAGTTTGGCTATCCGCAATTGCCCATTCTTTCACCCTTGCTCCTACCGTGTTCATAATTACTAAATTGGCTCTTCCCAAAACACTCACATTCAAGATATTATGTGCTAAAGTTGGCGCAATACTAATTTCTTTTTCCACCTCCATATTTACGACTACCACTTCACTGTATTCATATTTACCATCGAAATCTACTTGTCTCAGTCGATAATAGTTCATGCCTTTTAGCGGTTGTTGGTCTGCAAAAGTGTAAGCGGATTGTGCTAAACTATTGCCAGCTCCCATCACTTTTCCAATGGCTTGGAAAGTTTTGCTATTATGACTACGCTCTATCTCAAAGTGGCTGTTGTTACTTTCAGAAGCAGTCGTCCAGTTTAATTGTATAGATTGAGTGGTTCGTTTGCCTGTGAAGGAGGAGAGTTCGACAGGCAATAAAAGACCATCGTCATTGTTTTGACCAGGAGAAAAATTCACTGGATTGTTGAGAATGGTCGTGTGTTGCACAAAAGGTCCCGTTTGGTTGGGTGATCTGGCTAGTGATTGGTCTTGACCGCCTTCGCTGCCATAAGAGAAAGTAGCGGCAATCAATTCTCCACTCAATCTAAAAACACCCCCGCTTGGAGCGGTTCTTATTGTGATGTCGTCACCACTATTAGATAGCCCTAAAAAGCCAGTCGAAGCAGTTTGTACAACACCTGCTATGCCAGTAGGTGTTCCTCCTCCAAAAACAGTAATAGCAACGCCAGCAGGCACGATTGTTCCTGATGGGAAAGTATGTCTCAAACCAAAGTCATCTGAAATTGTCCAATCAGACATATCGAGCGGTGAAGCAGAAATGTTTATGATTTCGATGAATTCATCTTCGCCTCCGTCTCGTGTTCCATCGCCATTAGCATCACCTGAAATATCTGAGGGTGGATCTGCCAATACTTCGTTGATCACAATAGGACTATCATCATCTATAATGTCCACAACCGTAACACTAGGCGAGCCGAGCATAGCACCGTTCGTAGGACTTTCTAATTCAAAACTCAGTTCTTCTGTACCCTCAAAATCTGTATCATCTATCAAAGTAAAACTGATACATTGTTCGGTATTGGTGCTAGCGGGGAAAGTAAGCGTTTGTGTACTGTAAGTCGCAATATCTACACCATTGGTTGCTGAATTGGATGATACAGATGATCTCAATGCAACATTCACCATAGTTGCATTAGCATTTTCATTGGTGATAGAGACACAGACCGTTGCATCTACTGTTCCGTCCGTTTCGTTTACCTCGTAGGTGGAAGATGTGAACGCTACCATGGGATCATTTGAAACCGTAGCCCCGATCCACATGCCTGGATCGAAGTCGCCGTCCGCAGCATTCTGTGGGTCATTAACGACGCATACACTATTATCATTTGGATCAAGTCTTTCATTATCCGCAAAAACATTCCATTCCGATTGCACCCAAGTTGCACTGGGCATCGTCACTGTAGCGACGCGCTCTGCTCTACCGTCTTCAAATTCGTGGCAAGTCCCTGTTCCATCTTCTCCGATCACACCAAAAAAATCAATTACGGTAATCGTACCACTATTATCAATGACCAAAGAAATTTGATCATCTCCATTACTATCCGCAGGACCGCCATTACCGATAGCTTGATTGGGCATTGAGCTGTAGCAAGTTTGAAAGCTACTCGCATTATTAGCTATGATGTAGAATCCCATTGCAGGTATGATGCCTGTCAATGCTACGGGGGTTTGAGGAGAATTATTATCATTGGTGTAACGTTGCAGTGCATAATTACCTGCTGCTAGGTCAACGGATGATGCACCTGCATTATACAGCTCTACGTATCGACAACTAGCATTATCGTTAGGATCCGCAATTTCGGTGATGAAAATCTGCGCATGGAGGAAAAATCCAACGCATAAGAAGGACAATAAAAGTAAAATCTTCTTCATGAGTATTGATGTGTGTGTGTATAATTGCTAGTACTAGATTCAAATGAATCGAATAACAGTTAAATATACTGTAAACTAAGTTTATTTTTGAGAAGTGATAAATTCTAAGGAATTTCTCGCTTCAAAAAACCTATCTGCCGCCGTCTTCGATGGCGGCGAACAAGAGGTGAGGGAGAAAAAAGGGTTTTAGAGAAACCCTTTTTTCTCCCTCAAACTCCCCTATTGAAATACAAAGGAGCTTAGTTTACAGTGCATTAAAATGGATTAAGAAAAAATTTGTATGTAATCGGTAGGAAAGTCTGTAATTGAGATTTTATGGTAGTTTTCCACAAATGTAAGGGTTGAAATACATATAAGCAAAAATCTAATATTATTTGTATATGAAATCATCTACAGCTAGTATTTTCCAGTTTTTCTTAGATTGTACACATTCTTTTGACTTATTCCTTAATTTCGCCCAAAATCAAGGATATGCCATTTCACGAGACGCACATCGAAGGACTGAAAATTTTTGAACCCAAAATCTGGAAAGACGAGCGCGGCTATTTTTATGAGAGCTATAATTTGAGAACTTTCTTTAGCGGCGGCATCCGCGCGACTTTCGTGCAGGACAACGAAGCCAAATCTACTTATGGCGTTTTGCGGGGTTTGCACTATCAAATCGAGCCGTATGCGCAGGCGAAACTGGTGCGCGTCTTAGAAGGAGAAGTGCTGGATGTAGCGGTAGATTTACGGGAAGATTCTAAGACTTACGGAGAGTGGTACAGCATTCGATTGAGTGCCGAGAACAAGAAGCAATTGTTCGTGCCGCGTGGTTTTGCGCATGGCTATGTGGTGTTGAGTCCGACTGCCGTTTTTGCGTATAAAGTGGACAACTATTATTCTAAAGAAAGCGAAGGTGGTCTGATCTACAACGATCCAACACTCAATATTGATTGGGAAATAGAAGAAGCGGCGGTCGTGCTATCTGACAAAGATCGAATTTTGCCACAGATTGGAGCGCATCGAAGATTTGAGTAATTAGATTAGGCGTGTACGAAGTCTTAAGCCATGCTCAAAATAAGTCCCAGTAACGCTCCTGAAATCGCTCAACAAGTATGCCCCAGCGGTTTTTTATGGACGGAAACACCAATTTTCACTGATTTTCTGGGAAAAATCAGTGAAAATTGGTGTTTCCGTCCAAAGAGATTTACTAAGCATACTTGCTGAGCGATTTTCTGACATTGGCTTAGGCTATTTTAGAGTAAAATGTTAACAAAGACGAGACTTCGTACAGCCCTACAATTAGATGAGAAGTTAGAAGCTAGACTGGGGTTGTGTAAAAACTCTAAGAGGGTAACAATTTGCTAAATTTTCAATATTTAGTAAAACTAGAATCAACTAAATATCGAACTGTCTAGCCGATCAATCGTACTAGACTGCTCAACAATAGCCTTCCTTCCCTCCAGCACTTTGTCGATTTACTGACAATTCATTTGTTTTAAATAGCTACTCAGCAACGCAATGATAGCTTTCAAAGTTATACCATAAATCGTTGTATCGACATGCAAAATTTATCCATTGCGCCGCTACTGGCAATCTTTGCCATTTTTTTTCCGACTATTTTACTTGGACAAGCCTGTTGCTCAGGCGGTGTACCTGTTTCCAGTAATTTGGGGTTGCCTGTAGGTGCTGCCAATACAGTGCAGTGGAGTTTGAGCTATGACTACAATGCTTTGAATACACTCAAAACTGGTTCGATTACGCAACAAAGTCAAGAAAGAGAACGCAGTACACAATCCGTACTCTTAGAGTTGGGCTACAGCCTCAACAATCGTTTTTCTATTGACGGCTTTTTCGCTTATCTCCAACAAGACCGCTTCATCAGACAATCGGATGATCTGACGAGAACAAGAGGCATCGGAGATGCGGTATTACTATTCAAATACAATGTGTTCGCTAAGGATTTTTCGAGCTTGACCCTTGGCGTAGGTCCAAAAATACCACTAGGCGCAACAGATCATTTATCCAATAACAGTCCAATTCCGCCTGCATTGGATTTGCAGTCAGGTAGTGGTGCTTGGGACTTACTTTTTTGGACACAGTGGAGTACTTCTTTATCTTTTCGACCCAGTATGAGTTGGATATCGACTGCCATTTACAGCTACCGTGGCGTGTATGACGAATATCAATGCCAAAATGGAAGCTGTCAGACTTATCAGTTTGGGCAAGATGTACAACTAATGAGCGGATTGTCCGATAGAATTTTTCTAAACAATTCCATTTTTGATGCTAGCCTTTTATTTCGCTATCGCTTTGTGACCGAAGACCTATTCAATGATGCGCCAAGACCAGGCACAGGCGGTAATTTTCTATTGATTTCGACTGGCATTTCTTATTGGATAACTTCTGATTTCTCCCTCAATGCCACTTTTGAATTGCCCTTATACTCCAATGTAAAAGATACCCAAGTTGCTCCGACTTTTAGACTCAATTTCGGTGTCTTTCATCGGCTTGAACTGGGAAAGAATCAAGCCAATTCAGTTATCAAAATATAATCACACTATGAAAAAGATATGGTTTTTATCAGCTTCCTTCCTTCTCTTTCTTGCGGCCGCTTGCCAAGAAGAAGAAGTCCCAAACTCCGCAGGTGATTGGCTCATTCCTCAAAGTGAAATCAGGGACGGAGGACCAGGAAAAGACGGCATTCCTTCTATTGATCGTCCAAATTTTATTTCACTTTCAGAAGTGGACTTTTTGGAGGAAGAAGATTTGGTGATTGCGGTGAAGTATGGAACGGAAATTAGAGCCTACTCGCACGTCATACTGGACTGGCACGAAATCGTGAACGATCAAAAAGACGATTTGGCATTGTCCATCAATTACTGTCCTCTGACGGGTACTGCGATTGGCTGGAATCGAATGATAAATGGTCAAATAACCGAATTTGGGGTCTCTGGCTTGCTTTACAATACCAATCTAATTCCTTACGATAGAGCTACGGACAGCAATTGGTCACAGATGCGACTGGACTGTGTAGAGGGCGAACTGCAAGGAACAAAAGCGGCATTGCATCCCGTCGTAGAGACGAGTTGGAAGACCCTAAAAGCACTTTATCCCGATACCAAAATGTTGAGTTTAAACACGGGTTTCAATCGCTCTTATGGTCGCTATCCCTATGGCGATTATAAGACTTCGAGCCAATTGTTGTTTCCAGTCAGCAATTCAGATGACAGAATTTTCGCAAAAGAGCGCGTACTTGGCATCATCACAGAGACGGCTACTAAAGTGTATCAATTTGACCAATTTCCTGCTGGAACGGGCATTTTAGAAGATCAAGTGGGAGATCAAGAGATCGTTATCTTTGGCAGCCAAGCAAATAATTTTATGGTGGCTTTCCAAAGAGAGACAACAGAAGGCGTTTCAATAGATTTTGAATCACTTTCCGAAGATAGCGAAGCCGTAGCCATAGATCAAGAAGGGAATCGTTGGAATATTTTTGGGGAAGCTATCAGCGGGCCTAGAGCAGGCGCACAATTGAAGTTTACGCGCTCCTACATTGGCTACTTTTTCAGTTGGGCAGCTTTCTATCCTGAATTGGAGATATACTGATGCATGATTTGTCGGCGACTAGCAGTTATACCATTATAAGTTCCTCTGCGTAATGCTCCTCCACCTGATCCAAAATCTCAAACAAAGTAGCTGGATCGTATTCTGTGACAAGTTTTTGGCGGAAGTGTCTGATGTTGCGATAGCCACTGAAATAGCGCGTATAATGGCGGCGCATTTCTACCACTCCGATGTGTTGTCCTTTCCACTCAAGGGAATGTTTCAGGTGCTGTCGGCAAGCGGCGACTCTTTCGTGGATGTCGGGTGGCGGTAGGAGTTCTCCTGTGGCGAAGTAATGTTTGATTTCTCTGAAAATCCAAGGATAGCCGATGCTCGCTCGACCAATCATAATGCCATCGACGCCGTAGCGATTTCGATATTCTAGTGCCTTTTGAGGACTATCAATGTCGCCATTCCCGAAGATAGGAATGTGAATGCGAGGATTGTTCTTGATGTTGCCAATCAACGTCCAGTCCGCTTCTCCTTTGTACATCTGTTTTCTAGTGCGCCCATGAATAGAAAGTGCTTTGATCCCCACATCTTGCAGACGTTCAGCAATTTCTTCGATGTGCATAGTCTTTTCGTCCCAACCCAAACGTGTTTTCACGGTTACAGGTAAATTGGTAGATTTCACAACCGCATCCGTCAATTTCACCATGCGGTCAATGTCTTGCAAAATACCTGCGCCCGCCATTTTACAAACTACTTTCTTGACGGGACAACCGTAGTTGATGTCCAATACTTCGGGTTGTGCCGCTTCCACAATTTCACCCGCGCGCATCATCGAATCCAATTCTGCGCCAAAAATTTGGATGCCAATGGGACGTTCCTCTTCGTAAATATCCAACTTCTGTACACTCTTTTCCGCATCCCGAATCAAGCCTTCCACAGAAATAAATTCCGTGTACATCATATCGCAACCTTGCTCTTTGCACAAGGCCCGAAAAGGCGGATCGCTCACATCTTCCATTGGTGCTAGCAGCAATGGAAATTCCCCTAAATTCACTTTTCCTATTTTGACCATTACTTAGTGTTTGTTGTGCTGTTGTACTATTGTGAACAGTGATGCAATGTTATTTTGTTTTTCGACTTCACTTCTAAATTCCTGTTTGTTTGTATCCATAGAAGTTGAATTTTTTCTACGAAAAAATTCAAGGAGACTCTCGGACAGAAATGATGTTGTTTTTGATGATTTTTGGCAAAAATCATCAAAAACAACATCATTTCTGTCCGAAAGGCCTTTTTGAAGATTAAATGAAAAACTTCGTTTTTCATTTAATCTTCAAAAGATACAAGTAAGTGGGTAGTCTTATTCAGTGATTACCAGAAAGCGTGTACCAAAACAAAGTCTTTAGCATGATTCAGAGTATAGCTACAATGCTACAAAAGTAAAAAGGATAAACCCACTTCCGCAGATTTATCCATTTTTAATTTTCAATTATGCATTTTCAATTGACAACGATTAGTTGTTCAGGAAGAAAGATTCATTCGTACCACCTTCCTGCAAATTCTTAATGCGCGCTTTGAACTCACTGACTTTCTCAAAATCGTTTTTTCTAGCATAAATTTCTGACAATGCTACCAAAGTATTATTGTCGTTTGGATTCAATTTTTCTGCTTTCTGAAAATAGGGCAACGCCTTATCAAAAATAGCTTTCATCTCTGTATCCAGCGTTTCGTATTTCTTTTGCTCCTCTTTGGAAGTACCCAACTCTTGCATCTCTTTGGAGATAACGGCTGCACGATTGTAGTACATTTCTCCAATGCCGTACATCGCTTCGTAGAAATCATCTTTTTTCTCTAAAGCGGCATTGAATTGCTCAATGGCTTTGTTGAAATATTCTTGCTCCGCTTCCATATCGCCTTCTGCTTTCTTTTTATCCGATACATCAGAATAGACTCTACCCAATGTATAGTACAAAGAAGGATTATCAGGTTCTTGCTTGATTGCTTCTTTCAAGCGATCTTCCAAGACATCCATTTGTCCTGCACTCAAATAATGATTGATTTCATCGAACAATAACGCAACATCGCTTGGGTATTCTTTACGTCCTTTCTCCAAATATTTAAGGGCTTTTTCTGGATCACTTTCTCTGTTGATTTTGTACAATGCGCTGTAAAGCGAAGCTTGCTCGAAATTGTTTGCTTCTAGCTCTTCAAATAGTGGACCTGCCGCTTCTGTATTGCCTGAATTTAAAGCCGCCAAACCAGTAGTGTAAACCTGATCGTTGTAGGCAGTAGGATCGTCTAAGCCACTGCCTTCTCCATTGTCTTTCAGTGTCTTATGTATGGCTAAGACTTTAGAGAAATTTTCATAAGCCGTAGCATAATCGCCCGCTTCGTAAGCAGAAAAACCAGTATTGTTCAAGTTAGAGATACCTTCTGACAAGCCCTTGAGGGCATCTTTTTTCTCCCATTTCTTTTCCGCAAACTCCAGTGCTTTTTGAAAAGAGGTATATGCCTTGGCAGGAGCCGCTTTATCTAATATAGTCGCACTTTCATCTGTGAAGCTTTGGGTCGTATATAAATTAATGACCGCATTGTAGATGTTCCCTCTCGTTGTCCATGCTTTGGAAGTCTTACCAAATTCTGGATCATTGACCGCCACATCTATCGCATCCACTGCTTCTTTCAGTTTTTCGCCATCCGATGCACCACCCAATGTGAAGCTATTCAAGGCACGCGTTGCTTCTTTCATCGCTTTTTTTCCATCCTGAGCAAAAGCAGTAGAACTTACAAAAAGTACAGCAAAAAGTAAGATTGAAATTCTCTTAATCATATTAAGTCAATTTGTGTTTTATAATTTGAAGCTATGCCTCGTCATAATTATTTCGTTTTATTGGCACAACTTGCTTTGTTTGTTTTTCAATGTCGTGATGTTTGATATTTGAAGGGGAAACAGCTTAACAGATAAACTGCAAAGTATAGTCTTTCTTGAAACCTGCCCGAATGAAACGGGCTAAGGGCAATTAATACAGTGTAACAGAAGTCTGCTTTAATTTTGAGAGACGAGAAAATCATAAATTTTTGAACATCAAAAACTCACTTAGGGATTATTTAAAAAGTCTAGGAAGAGCAACAATTTGCTAAATTTTCAATATTTAGTAAATTTAAAATTAACTAAATATAGATTTACAAAATTCTTAAAATTTTGCAAATCCCGACTTTTTACACAACCCCAAACTCTCCTAAATAAGGTCCAAAAAACTTTTGCCTATACATAAGAGCATACAAGATTTAGTTCTTTTGCAAAAAACTATATGTGTCTTGCATTTTAAGCTGCACTTACTGTTATGAAGAAACCCTTCTAATCGCCAACAGCCAATCACTAATAGCCTATATTATGGACAGCTAAAGCGACAAAGCTAGCGTTTACAAAACGTTAAAGTCTGTTTTCGTTGAGTGAATGGCTGCTTTCGGCTAGTCGTTTGCTGTTTCTGTGCCATTTTCTTCTTGTACTTCTGTGTTTTCGTCCACTATTGTTTCTACCTCATTTTCCTCCTCTCCATTATCTTTGACGACCGCTACATCTGCAATTTCATCATCTTCATCCAAGCGAATGACTCGTACGCCCTGTGTCGCGCGTCCCATTACTCGAATGTCGTTGACTGCCATACGAATAACTATGCCCGAGCGATTTGTAATCATCAGATCGTCTTCCTCGCTCACTGCTTTCAGCGCAATGACTGCCCCCGTTTTGTCGGTAACTTGCATGGTTTTCACCCCTTTACCGCCTCTATTGGTTAAACGATATTCTTCTACTTCGGATCGTTTTCCATTGCCTTTTTCCGAGATGACCAATATCGTTTTATCGTTTTCCTCACTCGCTACCACCACCATTCCAACTGCTTCGTCTTTGTCGTCCGCCAAACTAATACCTCGAACACCTGTCGCCGTTCGACCCATAGAACGCACTTTTTCTTCATCGAATCGAATAGCATTTCCACCTCTATTGGCGATCAAGACTTGGCTATTGCCGGTCGTCAATTTGGCTTCCAGCAATTGATCATTTTCATTGATATTGATTCCGATGATGCCGCCGTTTCTAGGACGAGAAAAGGCTTGAACCGCCGTTTTCTTCACCAATCCTTTTTTGGTGCAGAACAAAATGAAGTGATTGTTCACAAATTCTTCATCTTTTAAATCTTTGATGATGATATAAGCCTTCACTTTATCATCTTTCGGAATTTCCATCAAGTTCTGAATAACACGTCCGCTAGAAGTCCGAGAGGCTTCTGGAATTTGATA
>JBCCRX010000255.1:0-10126 GCA_039201015.1 Bacteroidota bacterium
GCTAAATAACGCTTTTTCGCAAGTACGCAATCGCCGTAACAGTCGCGCTTGCTTTTCCAATGATAATCGCTGAAAACTTAATCGCTGAATACGTTTTTTGAGACGCATATACTGGCGCTGTAAGGCTTGCTTTTGCATGGTTGTTCTATTGTGTGTTGGATAATCTATGAATGCAAGATAGTAAAATATAAGGTTTACACACGCTTATTACACTGTAAATTAAGTTTCTTTGTATTTTAGATGGGGGAGTTTGAGGGAGAAAAAAGGTTTTTAGGAAAACCCTTTTTTCTCCTTCAACCCTTGTTTGCCACCGTCTTCGACAGCGGTAGAGGGGTTTTTTGAAGCTCGAAATTCTAAGGAATTTCTCGCTTCTCAAAATTAAAACAAATTTAATTTACAGTGTACTTATGCGTGTGTTGAACGCTTGTTCCGTTCCAATACACTTACCTGTCCGTATTTACACAAAAACAATCAACTTCCTTTCCATATCAATTGATAATGAATACTTTAAGCTCATGGCATAAATATTGTAGTAAGATAAAGAAAAGTAGATTTATGTTCCGAAACTACATCAAAATAGCCTTCCGAAATATTCAGCACAATAAAGGCTACAGTGCGCTCACTGCGCTGAGTCTATTCATTGGCTTGACGGGTTTCATGCTGTTGGTATTGCACTTAGAAAATGAATGGAGCTATGATCGCTTTCACGATCAGGCGGAACAAATTTATCGAGTAGTGGATGATAAGCAAACACCTGAAGTGACGCTCCGAAATGCAACCACCGCTGCGCCCGTCGCACCTGCTCTGTTGGAAGATTTTCCCGAAATTCAATCAGCCGTTAGGATTCGACCAATGGAGGCTCTGATAGCATACAAAGAAAATTTATTCCAAGAAGAAGCGATTCTTCTTGCGGACAATAGCTTTTTTGAAGTATTTAGTTTTGAACTGTTGCAGGGTAACCCGACTGTCGCCTTACAAGCTCCTAAGACGATCGTTTTGACCGAAAATATGGCGAAAAAGTATTTTGGATTAGAAAATCCAATTGGGCAATTTATTGTAGTCGATGAAGAAAATTTTGAGGTCACAGGAATTATTCAAGACGCTCCAGCCAATTCTCATTTTACTTTCGATTTCTTAGTCTCTATGGCAAGCGCCCAAGAGCAAGATTCTGGCTACAGTTGGCTATTCACCAATTGGTATTCCAATCAATTCTACACCTATATTCTACTCAATGAAAATTATGCGGCGGCAGATTTGGAAGCAAAATTGGTAGCCTTCGATCAGCGGCACGACCAAGCTGGAGACGAAACAGTGCATCAATACAGCCTAGAGGCATTGACCGATATCTATCTCTCTTCAGATAGAGACAACCAAATCGGGAAAACCAGTAGTCGCTCAAATACTTACATTTTATTATTGGTTGCTATTTTCATCCTATTGATTGCTGGCATCAATTTCGTTAATCTAGCGACGGCAAGAGCAAGCGAAAGAGCGCGAGAAGTCGGTGTCAAAAAAGCAATCGGCGCAGCCACCAGTCAGTTGCGACAACAATTTCTAGTTGAGTCTTTTCTGTTTACTTTTCTAGCACTAATAGCATCAATGCTTGCTGCATTTTTTCTGTATCCTTTGTTCAGTAATTTACTGTCCAGCCCAAGCAGTATTGCTTTTTTTACACCTGTGCATTTGGTCGGTCTCCTTGGATTATTTTTACTCATTGGTGGCTTATCGGGCAGCTATTCATCGGTCGTGCTATCCAATTTTAAACCTTCTTTTGCCCTAAAGAGCAAAATGCCAGAGCAGCTAGGTATTCGGAAAGGACTAGTAGTCTTGCAATTCTCTATTTCTATTGCTTTGATCCTAGGCAGCTTGGTGGTTTATCATCAAATGGCGTACATGCAAAATGCCAATTTAGGTTTTGATCCTGAACAGATACTGGTGATTAATTTTGAAGCAGACCCTCAAGTAACACGGCAAGCCGATCTCATTAAACAAGAATTGCTTCAAATTCCAGGGGTCAGTAGCATTACTGCTTCCTCTCGTGTACCTGGTGACGGTAATACTACAGGCTGGTCGATGCGCTTCATTTCACCAAAAGGCGATAGCCTAAAAACCGAGATGCCACTCTACGGTGTCGATGAAAACTTTTTAAATCAATACCAAATTCCAGTCGTGGCTGGTCGAGGGTTTTCTACCGCTTTTCCAAATGATCGCAAAGAGTCTATGCTCATCAACGAAGCCGCAGCCAAGGCTCTGGGCTTCCGTCAATTAGAAGAAGCAATAGGAACGAAAGTGGCAATGTATCCAAATACGGGCAAAGTGATTGGGGTTTTCCAAGATTTTCATTATCAGTCTTTAGACCAAGCCGTAGAACCCTTGGCGATGCGCATCATGCCCTTTGGCAATGGCTTGTTTTCTCTATCCTTAAGCACGGGACATCTAAGAACTACTATTGCGGCTATTGAAGAAAAATGGAAACAACTGGTTCCTCATCGCCCCATCGCTTATACCTTTTTGGAAGAAGACTTCAACCGACAATACGAAGCTGAAAACCAATTCAAACAGGTTCTTAACCTTTTCACAGGACTAGCAATTTTAATCGCTTGTCTGGGACTGTTAGGACTCAGCGTAGTGAGTGTAAAACAGCGTACTAAAGAAATCGGCATCCGAAAAGTCCTCGGCGCAAGCGTCACGGGTATTGTTGCTTTGCTCTCCAAAGATTTCATTCAGTTGGTCGGTATTGCTTTCCTCATCGCCACGCCGATCGCTTACTATTTCATGAATGAATGGCTACAAGACTTCGCCTATCGCATTGAGTTGCAATGGTGGGTGTTTGTGCTGGCAGGCGTGACGGCGATTGGGATTGCGCTGTTGACGGTGAGTGTGCAGAGTATAAGGGCGGCTTTGGCGAATCCAGTAGAATCTTTACGAAGCGAATAAACAACTCAACAGTTCAACGATTCAATACGCTTCTACCCTACCCTTCCAAAGCAGCCGCACCGCCCACGATCTCCGAAATCTCCTTCGTGATCGCTTCTTGCCGTGCTTTATTATAGGCAACTTTTAGCTCTTTTTGTAATTCTTCCGCATTTTCTGTCGCATTGTCCATTGCCGTCATTCGTGCGCCGTGTTCGGAGGCGTGGGTATCAAGTAGGTATTTCTGGAATTGCGTTTGAAGGATGCTTGGAATCAGATATTCTAGTAAACTGGCTTGATCAGGTTCAAAAATATAGTTCGCTTTGGCATTATCGTCTTCTTCACTTTCCAATCTCGCAACGGGCAAAAACTGCGCGACTTCTGGTACTTGCGTCACCACATTGCGGAAGCGACTGTAAGCAACATCTATCGCATCATAAGTCCCCTCTTCAAAAGCCTTCATCAACATTTTGGAAACTTTCGCCACATTATCAAAGGTCAAGTCATCAAAAAGCGTGATGTAGTTTTCTACTAAATTGACTTGATCGCTGTAATTTCTGCGAAAGAAATCTGCTCCTTTTTTGCCGATTGGTATAATGGTCAAGCCGCCACTTTTCAACAAATCTTGGTAATCTGCATTAATTTTAGCCAAAGCGGCTTTGATGACGTTGGTATTGAACGCGCCCGCCAAACCACGATTGGAAGTTACGACCACCAAACAGGCTTGCTGCACTTCTCTAGCGACGCCAAAAGAAGTATCCACCTCGCCATCCAAATTGGATAGAATATTGACTAAGATTTGCTGCTGCTTATTGGCGTAGGGGCGCATTTGCTGAATCGCTTGCTGCGCACGACGCAATTTCGCAGCCGCCACCATCTTCATCGCCTTCGTGATCTGTTGCGTTTGCTTGACCGTGCTGATCCGTTCCCGTACTTCTTTTAATGCTCCAGACATTTATGAATGGTATTAAGTAGTAAGTGATAAGTGATAAATAGTAAGTATTCATCTCACACTAAGACCTAATACTTACTACTTAAAACCTAATACTTACTCATATTGTGAACTCAATTCCTCCGCCAATTTCTTCAAAATTTCGGCAGATTCTCCTTTGACTTGTCCTTTTGGGTTTTTGAAAGAAGCCAATGTTTCTGGATGACGTTGCTCTAAGGTGGTCAAGAACAACTCCTCAAACTCTTTGATCTTATTGACGGGCACATCTTTCATGAAGTTGTTGACACCCAAATAGATAATCGCCACTTGCTTCTCTACAGGTACTGGAGAGTACTGCCCTTGTTTCAACATTTCCACATTGCGCATCCCTTTGTCCAATACCGCTTTGGTGGCAGCATCCAAATCCGAACCGAATTTTGAAAAGGCTTCCAATTCCCGATAAGCGGCTTGGTCTAGTTTCAATGTACCAGATACTTTTTTCATGGGCTTTATCTGCGCCGAACCACCCACGCGAGATACCGAGATACCCACGTTGATCGCTGGGCGAATACCTGCGTTGAACAAGTTAGATTCCAAGAAAATCTGTCCATCCGTAATTGAAATTACATTGGTTGGAATATAAGCGGAAACGTCAGCAGCTTGCGTTTCGATGATTGGTAATGCCGTCAATGAACCACCACCTTTGATCAATCCTGCTTCTTTCAGTGATGCAGGAATATCGTTCATCTGTTGCGCAATTTCATCATTGTCGATGATCTTGGCAGCACGTTCCAACAGGCGAGAGTGCAAATAGAAGACGTCTCCTGGATATGCCTCACGCCCTGGAGGACGACGCAACAGCAAAGAGACTTCTCGATACGCCACTGCTTGCTTCGATAAATCATCGTAAACAATCAAGGCAGGACGACCCGTATCGCGGAAATATTCTCCAATCGCTGCTCCCGCGAAAGGTGCATAGAACTGCAATGGTGCAGGATCGGCAGCAGCAGAAGAAACAACTACAGTATAGTCCATCGCGCCACGCTCTTCCAACACACGCACCACTTGTGCTACGGTAGATGCCTTCTGACCCGTTGCGACATAAACACAATAAACAGGTTCGCCACGGTCGTAAAATTCTTTTTGGTTGAGGATGGTATCAATCGCAATCGCCGTTTTTCCTGTTTGGCGGTCACCAATAATTAACTCGCGCTGTCCACGACCAATTGGAATCATGGAATCAATTGCTTTGATACCCGTTTGTAAAGGCTCGTTCACAGGTTGGCGATAGATAACCCCTGGTGCTTTTCGCTCAATCGGCATTTCGTATCTTTCTCCACTAATTTCTCCTTTTCCGTCGATTGGATCACCCAATGGATTCACCACACGACCAACGAAACCTTCTCCTACTGAAATAGAAGCGATTTTTCCCGTCAATCGTACCTTTGAACCCTCCCGAATACCATCCGAAGGTCCCATCAATACGACTCCGACATTATCTTCTTCCAAGTTCAAAACGATTGCTTGCGTGCCTGTCTCAAATTCTACCAACTCGCCCGCTCGTGCTTTGGTTAAGCCGTACACCCGAGCAATACCGTCACCGACTTGCAAGACCGTACCTACTTCTTCTAGTTCCGTAGCTGTATTGAAGCCCGACAATTGCTGCTTCAATATTGCTGATATTTCGTCTGGTTTTACCGCGACTGCCATATTTTATTGTTTATTTGTTGAACCGTTGAACTGTTGAATCGAATAAACGAATAAACAACTCAACAGATAAACAAGGATAAATTATTTTCTTTCGATCTGAGAGATATACAAATTGCCGACAAAGTCTTTTTTCAGGCTGTTTAGTTTTCTGGAAACGCTGGCATCGTAAAGTTGTCCGCCAAATTCTAGCACCATACCACCAAGTAGATTTGGATTGACTTCCGTCACGACTTCCACATCCTCATAAATTGCTTTTTCTGCGACCAACTTTTTCTTAATTGCTTCCACCGCTTCCGTACTTAACGGAATAGCACTCGTAATCTTGAGGTCGCTGATGTGCTTGATGAGTTTGTATTGTGTATTGAAAGCGCGCATGATTGCTGGCAAAGCGTCTTCCCGTCCTTTATTCAATACAATGTCCAAGAATTTAGAGGTCAATTCTGTGGTTTTGCCATCAAAAATGGCTTTAAAGACCTTCCGCTTTTTGTCAACGCTTACAATTGGGCTATTCAATAAGAGCTTGAAATCTTTGTTCTTCGCCACTTCTTGGAACAGCAAGACATCCTCGTGTACCTGATCCAATTCTTTGCGCTCTTTTGCTAAATCAATCAATGATTTGGCGTATCGCGTTGCTATTTTTGATAAAGACATTGCTTGGCTGTTGGCTATTAGCACTTAGCTATTGGCTGATAACGTATTTTGGCTAACAGCTAATGGCTAATAGCTGTTGTTTAGTTTAGTTTAATATCCTCTACTAATTCGTTGACAAATTTCTCTTGCTCTGTTTTGTTGTCCAATTCTCTTTTTAGAATCTGCTCTGCAATCTGAATGGCCATTGTACCTGCTTGGTTTTTCAAATCAGTAATCGCTGCCATTTTCTGGTTCTGGATTTCCTCTTTTGCAGATTCTAATTGCTTTTTGTATTCCACATTCGCGCGCTCTCTTGCTTCTTTCAAGATACTTTCCTTTGCATCTTTTGCTTCTTTCAAAATCTTTGCGCGCTCTACTTGTGCTTGATTTTCTAGCTCTTTATTGCGCGATTGTAAGTTAGACATTTCTTCTCTCGCTTTTTTTGCTTCGTCCAGCGCATCTTGAATGTCATTTTCTCGCTTTTTCAAGGCATTTTGAATCGGTTTGAAAGCAGTACGACCAATGATGACCCAGAATAAGATAAAGATCAAAGTCGTCCATAGCAACTGCCCTGGATCAGGTAGGAATGGAGAGAATCTTTCTAGCAATAGTATTTCCATTATTGAATTGTTGAGCTGTTGATTTGTTGAACGGAATGCCAACATCAACAAATGCCAAATTTTAATTTTTAGGTCTTTGAAGCTGAAGTTTCAAGCTTTCGATCTTTCAAGATTCAGCCTAAGGCAGACACAGTCCTATCTTGAAAGCTCTATCTACTGGTTTCCTAACGAGCTTTACGAATACTCGTTAGGAAACGAGTGGATAAGCGTATTAAGTTAGGAAACCTAATACATCAGAGTGTTTTCTCAGAAGCCAATAGCCAACAGCTAAAGGCTAACAACTACTAAAAGTCTTGCAGCGCAGCCAACCGCTACTACTGCAAAACTTATTCTTTTTGGAATGATTAGCTAATAAATCCAAGGATGATCGCGATCAAAGCTGCACCCTCCACGAATGCTGCCATCAAGATCATGTTTGAACGGATATCACCGGCAGCTTCTGGCTGGCGCGCAATAGCGTCCATCGCCTTTCCACCTACAGTTCCGATGCCAATACCTGCACCAATCACTGCTAGTCCCATTCCAATTGCTGTTAGAGTACCACTCATTGTTTGTTGTTTATTTGATGATTTGTCTATCTGTTTAATTAGACACAACTATCATCAATTATGAATAATTATTACTCTTATAGTCTTTGGGTTAAATATTAAATTTGCTGATTTGGATTTCATTTTAAACGAATCAACAAATAAACGATTCAACAAACACCTAATGTGCTTGCTCATGATGATGTTCTTCGATTGCTGCGCCGATGTAAGAAGCCGTCAATATGGTGAATACAAATGCTTGTACAAAGGCAACGATCAACTCAATAGTCATCATGAATAGGGTCAAAGGAACAGAAAGCAATGTTCCGATACCTGTGCCGACCATACTTTGTCCTGCATTACCGAATATAAAGATCAAAGCCACGAAAATAAAGATTACGATATGTCCAGCGGTGATATTCGCTGCCAAACGCAACATCAGCGTCAATGGCTTAATGAATAAACTTAGAATTTCAATGAAGGCTAAAAGTGGTTTTACAAATACTGGTACACCAGGCATCCAGAAAATGTGTTGCCAATAGTGTCCATTTCCATTGATATTTACTAGAATGAAAGTGATAATCGCCAGCGCGCCCGTTACTGCCAATGCGCCCGTCACATTTGCGCTACCTGGGAAAAATGGAATTTGTCCAATTAAATTCAATCCCAGGATGAAGAAGAAAATGGACATTAAAAAGGGCAGAAAACGCTCGTATTTGTGTCCTAAAAATGGAATCGCTACTTCATCACGGATGAATAAGAAAATCGGTTCGATAAATGATTGTAGTCCTTTGGGCGCATTGCCTTCTCTGTCTTTGTAGCCTTTTGAAACCGCGCGGAACACCAAAAACATCAGCAAGAAGGTCAGTAACATAGTGAAGACATTCTTAGTAATAGAGAAATCATAGAAAGAAGTGATGCCGCCGCCAAATAAGCCACCATCAACAGTTGATTTATAGTCTAGTTTATAGCCTTGCCCTTCGTAGAGTGCATAATAATCGTCTCCTTCTCCATGATAGATACATTCTATTTCCACTTCGCCCATCGGGAAAGAAGTATCACTCACCCGCATCACTTCACCGTGATTGAGTACATATCGGTCGATCGCTTTGCTGCCCGTTCCGTGATTTCCGCTATAATCAAAAGCATCAGATAAGGTGAAAGTCCAGCCTTCATCTGGTGCATAAAGCATGCAGGGAAGAGGTACGTAAAGATTGCCTACGACATGATAAGCGTTTCCATCTGCAATGTGATGAAAAGCATCGGGTGTAGGATTGTACTGACCTTCTTCTTCATGATGTCCACATTTGTGGTCGTCGTGATGTGCGTGTGAATCCCCGTCGTGGCTATGGTCGTGCGCCTCTGTGCTCTCATGACTATGATCTTGCGCTATCATATAAACTGGAGCAGAAAACAGCAGGAAGAAGAAAAATATACGTAAATATCTTGAAATCATCTATCTGTAAGTTTGGGTCGTTTAGAACATTTATCTTGTTAGGCATTTTAGGGCAAAGTCAAAAGAGAAAAAAGGACTACTGAAACTAGCTTTCTAAAATCGCCGCAAAGGTAAGGATTACTATCTGTTTGAGGAAGCCAATCTTATCTTTTTTTACTTGTAGCAAAAGTCTATCCGATGAAGTGTTCGGGTGGATGAAGACAGAAAAGGAAGTGTTTCCAAACTTTCAATGATTTATGGCTTTGGGAGGTGTTTTTTTCAAAATTTATACGCGCTTTGTATTTAATTTACCAAAGATTCTTTTTGCTCATTTTTTTTGTGTGAAATATGTAATTTAACAGTAGATTTTGTGAAAAAGTGGTGGGAAAAAGAAAAAAATGATCGAAATAAGTCTAACTGGACTTGAATAGCATAGAAATTCAATAAATCACAAAACGGCTAGTTACGCTAAAACAAAGTAGGTGGTTCCTCCCAAGCCTTGTGCAGGTCTTTACCGTTGTTTCGTACGCTGTTCACTTTTTGCGGCACACGATATATTTTCAAGCTATTGTCTTCTAGCGTTCTCATCAAGGGCAATATATCCTCTAAATCTTCTTTTGCCAGCCATTCTTTTTGCGCTTGTTTGGTATTCAAAATAACGGGCATTCGATTATGAATATCTGTCATTTCTTTATTGGGGGAAGTAGTAATGATAGAAAAAGTAAAAACGTCCTCTTTTTCTTTGTTCCAAAGCTCCCAAATGCCCGCAAAAACGAGTAGTTTTTCATCGGGTAGCAAAATCCGATAGGGAATTTTTTGTCCTTTGATCGTTTTCCATTCATAAAAACTATCCGCTAACACTAGACAGCGTCGCTTCCGAATCGGCATCCGAAAAGAAGGTTTGGATTCGATGCCTTCTGAACGCGCATTAATCAATCGACCACTCAATTTTCCTTCCTTCGACCAAAATGGCAACAAGCCCCAATGAAAAGATTGAATTTGCTCAGGCGCGTGATTGGTAATGACGTAAGCTTTTTGCGTTGGAGCGACATTGTAGTTGTCGGGCAGCGGATTTTTGATTTGGATCGGACCAAATTGCTGCTCTATTTTCTTAATGGAAGTGACCAAGGAATAACGTCCACACATATTCTAAGTGATAAGATAACGATTTATGATTTTTTCAGCCTTCAATACTCACGTTTCGCTGAAATCTATTTTGAAAAAATGAATTTGCAACAGAAGTGCTACGTACAATTGAAATTTTTCTGCGAAAAATTTCAATTACCCCTCTGGACAGAGAGAAAAAATCAAAATTTTCAATTTTGATTTTTTCTCTCTGTCCAAGAGTTCTTTTTTGAAA
>JBCCRX010000256.1:0-10104 GCA_039201015.1 Bacteroidota bacterium
TTGTTGAATCGTTTATTCGTTTAATGCTATCAATATCAGTGTATTACAGTTAAACAAATCAACAATTTAAACACACGTGTCCGCCTTAGGCGCGATAAACAGGCATATTCGTTTGCACAAATTTATCCCGTTTGCAGTATACCTAAACCAACTACCGAGACTATTAGGAATCATGCAGTACATCATTTATCAATACAAATAATGCGCTTATGCACAAAAAAGACCCAATCCGCGACAACCGCATCTACTCAGAAATCGTAGTGGAGGCTCATGATGAAGGCGAAGTAAACGTGAGTTGGTACTACTGCTTCAACGATCACATGGACTTTCCCTTTACAGCAATCGTTACCTTATTGAAGCGCGATGGTACAAAAGAGCAAGTTGAAGTAGAAATCCTAAATGTGCAATCCGAAGCAGATAACCCCATTTTACTCGGTATCGTGGAAGCCCATTACGATCGTTTGCAACTTATTGCTCCTACTTCCATTGTAAAGGTGAAGGAAGCAGAAAGCCAAAAAGAAATGCTCAACGATTGGCTTTACTATCATCGCAAAGCACTTATCAGCTAAGAGCATGTTCGAAAATTATATAATTGGTCTGTAAACAAGCTCTTAGTTCTATTCTCGTTCTTAAACAACTTTAAATTATGTCAGAAATATTGCAACTTAAAATCCAACTCCAGGATATCAGCAAACCACCTATTTGGCGAAAAGTAGAGGTCAAGGCAGAGGAGACCTTCTACGATCTGCACAACATCATCCAAGGAGCGATGGGTTGGCACAATGCGCATTTGCACCAATTCATGGTTGGAAACACCTATCTCGGTATTCCTTCCGAAGATGATTTTATAGAGGTGATGGACAGCAGGAAAATCAAACTCAGTCAAATTTTTCGAGTACCAAAAAGTGCTGTGCTATACGAATACGATTTTGGGGACGGCTGGCGACACAAAGTGACTTTGGAAGCAGTTTCAACATCCGTAAAGGGGGTCAATTATCCACGACTGACGAAAGGGAAAAGTGCCTGTCCACCAGAAGATTGCGGCGGACCTTGGGGGTACATGGAACTCCGCGAAAAACTAAATAATCCGAAGCACCCTGAGTACGAAGAACTGAGAGAATGGATGATGATGGAGGAAGAAGAGGTATTCGACCCAACCCAATTTGATCTGGAAGAACATCAGGAAGATATGCTAGGGTTGTATCAGACAGGAAAGAAAAACAAAGGAAAAGAGTTTAGATTTTAGGGGCGCAAATCAGCAAAGGCATAGACTAGGGCGAGAAAGCTTTTGTAAGAAAGCCCTGCCAGATTTGTCTGCTTGGTGAACGGAGATGAGGTGTAATGTCAAGCCAGTAGATAAACTTGTCAAAAAAATCTCTTCTGAAAATGAAATACATATACGCTGCACAACAATAATTGCTAAACTTTCTCCTATTTTTGCGCAAAAACAGCACAATACCAGTAGTTTATGCAGAACCGAGTCATTATCCAAAATGTATATCCAGAAATAGAGGGCGGAAAATATTTTATTAAACGCGTGGCAGGGGAAAGAATCGTAGTGACTGCTGATATCTTCGGAGATGGGCACGATCATATCAGAACTGCGTTGAATTACAGAAAGCAAGGGCGCAAAAAGTGGCAAGAAACACCCATGATGGCTCTGGGAAATGACGAATGGACAGCCAGTTTTGTAGTAGAGGAAGAAGGTTTTTACGACTATAAAGTAGAGGCTTGGGTGGATCGCTTATTGGACTGGTACGAAGGCTTTAAGAAAAAATATGCTGCTGGTCAAGATATGAAGGTGGAGCTACAAATTGGCGTGAATTTTTTAGAAAAAGCCGCCGAAACTTACTCCAAAGCCACAGGAAAACCATTGACCGATGCGGCAAAAATACTGCAAACTGAAGATTATCCAGCAGCAGTCAGCAGTGTTATGAGCGAAGGTTTTCAAGACTTGGTAGCGCAATATCCATTCAAACAATTCGTGACCACCTACGATAAAAATTTACGGGTAAGGGTTGGGCGAAAGAAGGAACTATTCAGTGCTTGGTACGAATTTTTTCCGCGTTCTACAGCCGCCGAAGCGGGAAAACACGGCACCTTCAAGGAAGCTGAGCGTATCATTCCGCGCATCGCCGAACTGGGTTTTGATGTGATCTATTTACCGCCGATTCATCCTGTGGGCAAAGTCAATCGGAAAGGAAAAAACAACGCAACTACGGCACAAACCCACGAACCTGGCTCGCCTTGGGCAATCGGAAGCGAAGAAGGTGGGCATAAAGCGATCAATCCAGCATTGGGTACGCTTAAAGATTTCAAGCACTTCATACAGGAAGCAAAGAAATATGGCATTGAAATAGCGATGGATATTGCCTTTCAAGCTGCTCCCGATCATCCTTGGATCAAAGCGCATCCAGCGTGGTTCATCTGGCGACCAGACGGCACCATTGCTTATGCCGAAAACCCACCAAAGAAGTACCAAGACATCGTTCCGATCAATTTTGAGACGGAAGATTGGAAAGGATTGTGGGAAGAATTGACCAGTGTTTTCTTGTATTGGGCGAAGCAGGGCGTCAAGATTTTTAGAGTGGATAATCCGCATACGAAAGCTTTTCGTTTTTGGGAATACTGCATTGAAAAGGTACAGAAAAAATATCCAGAAACGATCTTTTTAGCAGAAGCTTTTACGCGTCCTAAGATCATGGCGGAGTTAGCGAAATTAGGCTATACGCAGTCCTACACCTATTTCACTTGGCGCAATGACAAGAAAGAGATGCAAGAATATATGACCGAACTGACCAAAACGGAATCTAGAGAATATTATCGGCCCAATTTTTGGCCGAATACGCCCGATATTTTGGCTTATGAAATGATGCACGCCAATGCTAATCAATTTGTGAAACGATTCCTTCTGGCGGCTACCCTTTCTTCTAATTACGGGATGTATGGACCTGCTTATGAATTCATGGACAACACGCCCATGGGCAATGGCAAAGAAGAATATTTCAATTCCGAAAAATACGAAATTAAAGTGCACGACTGGAGCAAGCGCAACCGCATGACGGAAATCATCACGCAAATTAATCGTATCCGTCGCGAAAACAGTGCGCTGCAAGATACCTTCAATATCCACTTTACCAAGACAAGCAGTGAGCATCTAATGAGCTACGTCAAGATGAATGCCGACCGCAGTAATATTATTTGGTGTATCGTCAATTTTGACCCTTACAATACGCAGTCGGGTATGGTGGAAGTGCCCAAAGAACTGCTAGGCATCAAAGGCGACATGCGATTGCGGCTGTATGATCTGCTGCGCAACGAAACTTATTATTGGACACAAGATTGGAACTACGTCGAGATCAATCCTTCGCGTTTTCCCGCGCATGTGATGAAGTTGTTTTGAATAGGTGTTGCTGTTGGTAGGAACTTTACTAAATCTTTAAGATTTGGCAAAGCTAGATGTGCATTTACGCCCTCATTTCAAGCCCTCTAATGCTACTTTTAAGGCTGTCCATTCCCAATCACTCAGAACGCGCTCGTCTAAATGATAGAAAGCAACCGTTCTATTGTTTTTCGCCAATTTAGTACTCAATTGCTGAACCATAGCTTGGAGTTGTTGGGCATTAATTGTTTCTAGTCGAATCAAATCATCAATGTACAAGTAGTGTCCATTCAAATAAGTATTTTGAACCACTTTGTAACGCTGGTCAGCCATGTGCTTGAATCGAGTAGCATCTTTCAAATCGCGCTCCGATAGATGATTGACAATCTTAAAAAGCGCATCATCCCTGAATACCAAACCCCAATGAAACAAAGCCAGCGCAACATCCAATTCTAGTGGATAATCCGCTAAGCGCTCAATGTAATCGGCTGCTATATCGGCTTCGTAGATCGAATTTTTGCTTTCCCATTGCCCAATTTCACCGACATTATAGTACATCAACATGCCTCTACTCACAGGCGGTACACCTGCTTGCTTCGGATACTTAATTTGATGTAAACGGATGGTCACAAAGATAGATTGCTTAGGAAAAAGGGCTTTTAGCAGGCGCAGAAATTGAAAATATTTGTCCCTAGTACTTTGTGTCCAATCGCAATCAATTTGAATCTCTTGGAAAGGATGATTCTTTGATAAAGTCTTTATTTTCTTTTGCACCTGCTCCGCAAATAAAGCCAAAGACTCCTCTTCCAATTGTTTAAAAGTTTCGTTTGTAATAAAAACCGTTGGCACAATCTCAAAGTCTTGCCAGTCCGTAGCTTGCCAAACGATCTCTGCGCTTGGCACAGTTTGACGGTGGCTTGGACTCCAGTCCACATCAAAAAATTTGAGGTAAAGTTTACGAACTGCTAAGCTGTCCAAATACAACTGATCTACTGGACTAGGCGCAAGATTAGTTTTCCAATGGTAAAAAGCGGTTTGTTGGATGTATTGTTCTTCACAACTTGTGAGGCTCACAAATAAAGATATGCAAATAAGAAAAACAAAAGGTATAATTGTGCGAATAGGAAAAAGTAAAAATGAAAAACTCAAAGCGTTCGGTTTAAATTGATTAAAATTGCGCTCTAAATATCCAATAGTCCGTGTAATTTTTGAACCGCAAAGGACACTCAGAACACAAAGCGTTGATATTCAAATAGTTGTATTTTCATATATTACTAGACATTTTCAAACTGAAAGCACAGAAATGTCATTTTTATGCTCGAAATTTGGGTGTATTTCTAATATTTGGATAAAAAATGACATTTCTTATGCTCCGATATTGAAATGTCCACTAGCAAGGTACTTTCACTGTTTTATTCTGTAATATATTGATTATCAAATATTTGTAAATTCTGAACAGACTATTGAATATCAAAACACCTGATAAATAATTGAACAGACCATCTTATCAATAAAAACATCTAAGTTAAACAAAAAAATGAAGCGAAAACCTTTAATATTGGTGACAAATGATGACGGCATTGCTGCACCTGGCATCAAAACCTTGGTAGAGATCGCCCGTGAAATTGGCGAAGTGGTCATCGTAGCACCCGATTCGCCACAATCTGCTAAGGGACACGCCATTACTATTTCTAGCCCCATTCGGCTTAGAGAAGTAGATGTTTTTGAAGGTTTAACTGCTTACGAATGTTCTGGTACGCCCGTGGATTGCGTGAAACTAGCCAAATTTGTGGTCTTAAAGGAACGGCAAGTGGACTTGTGCATTTCAGGTATCAATCATGGTTCCAATGCTTCCATTAATATCCTTTACTCTGGCACGGTTTCCGCTGCTATGGAAGCCTCTCTGGAAGGCATTAATTCCATTGCTTTCTCGCTCTTAGACTTTTCCTGGGAGGCAGATTTTGAACCTGCCAAAACTTACATTCGAAAAATTTTACAGCAGGTTTTGAAAAAGGGTATGCCCGAAGACTGTAAATTACTAAGTATAAATATTCCTAAATTGCCTTTCGATAAAATCAAAGGGATTAAGGTCTGCCGACAAGCGGAAGGGCGTTGGGAAGAAGAATTTCACGAAGCCAAGGATCCACAAGGTGTTCCGTATTACTGGTTGACAGGAGAATTTAGATTGGATGAAGACAAAGAGGACAACGATATTTGGGCACTGGAGCAAGGCTACATTTCCGTTGTGCCTTCTGGACACGACTTGACGGTACATCAGGCATTAGGAAAGTTGAGGTATTTGGAGACAGAAACAGATTAGTGCAAGCTGTTACGGACGCTCAATCAATCTATTTGTGCTGTAAAGGATTGAATGATATAATTGGGCTGATAAGGAACTTCATAAAAGGGCTGTTGCTGTCGATTGACCCAACAAGTTTGAAAACCAAAAGTACCCGCACCAAAGATGTCCCAAGCATTGGAAGAAAAGAACAGCACTTCCCTTGCGGAAAGACCTAATCCTTCTAACACTAAATTATAGACGCTTGCATTAGGTTTAAACTTTCGTACTTCATTTGCGCTGTAAACAGTATGAAAATAGTGCGTTAGCTCATTGTATTTGAGGGCATTTTCTATCAATAATGGGTCAGCATTCGTTAGAATATTCAAGCGATAAAGCTTTTTGTATTGGTGTAGCATCGCAGAAACATCTTCATAGGCTTCAATTTGATTATAGACGGTAAGCACTTTTTCTAGCTCACTTGCTGATAATTCAATTCCAAACTTCTTCGAAGCATAGACCAACGCATCTTTCGTAATTTCTGAAAAAGGTTGATACTTTTCCATGATTGTATATAGCCACGAATAGTTTAATTGATTTGTTCGCCAAACCACTTCGACTTCTTTGGTAATTTGATTTGATATATTTCCGACGGAAATGCTCGCAACATCAAACAAAGTGCCATAAGCATCAAACACTAAAGCTTTTACAGTACTGTCAATCTTCATGTTCTTAAATTTAGAGAGGCTTTATTTTAACTCCTATACACTTTTTTGGCAATTTTAGTTACATAATCCAAAAACGAACATCTCTCACTCCTCCAACACCCCCTTCGGATGCCCCAAGTAATACTTCGTCACGCCTTTAGAAGACAAATGATAATCAGAACTGCCCGACATCGGACGCACTTCTCCCGATTTGTATAGTATCTTAATTTCATCTTTGGAAGTGCTGTACGCGCTATTGGTTTCTTTGCCTTCCAAGACCAAATAAGGCAAGTCTTTTTCTCTGAAATCCAGTTTTTTCAACACGCGTTTTTTGACATACTGCACGTAGCCTTTATCGAAGTAATCGTTTTTGAGTTTGAGTTTGAACAATCGCCGGTTGACGATGCTGGTCGCTAGAAAGGAGAGCAATCGGTCTTCGTGCGTCATGGCATTTTTGGCGGCCGAAATAATGTCAAAATCGTCGAGTAGGGCGAAATGATGCAACAAATGCTCGCGCTCCTTTGATAAATTTTTAGCCTTAAAATCATTTCTTAAAAAAAAGTCTAAGCTGGGAGAGACCTTGAGTTCCGCTCCCTTTTTTGCCAAAACTTTCATGCGTCGGAACAGGCGAATCAACATTTGTTCGGCGGAAAGAACAGTTTTGTGCAAGTAAACTTGCCAGTACATCAGCCGTCTAGCGATCAAGAATTTTTCAATCGAATAGATGCCTTTTTCTTCGACCACCAATTCGCCATCGGCGACATTGAGCATCTTGATAATGCGATCATAGCCGATGACGCCTTCGTGTACACCCGTAAAAAAGCTATCTCGATTGAGGTAGTCCATACGATCCATGTCGAGTTGTCCAGATACCAATTGGTGCAAGAATTTCTTTTCGTATTGGTCTTCAAAAATCTGGATGGCCAAATGGAGCTTTCCCTTAAATTCTTCGTTTAATTGCTGCATGAAAAGAATGGAAAGCGCTTCGTGGTGTACGTTGATCAGCGTGCTTTCTAAGGTATGCGAGAAAGGCCCATGTCCAATGTCGTGCAAGAGAATAGCAATGTGTGCTGCTTCTACTTCTTCCTCACTGATCTCGACCTTTTTGGCGCGCAATACCTCCATGGCCTGCGTCATCAAATGTAGTGCCCCCAAAGCATGGTGAAAACGCGTATGCAGTGCGCCAGGATAGACATAATGCGTCAAGCTCAACTGCTTAATCCTTCTCAATCGCTGAAAATAAGGATGCTCAATTAGGTCGAATACGATGCCGTAAGGCACATTTACAAAACCATAAACAGGATCATTGAAGATTTTTGTTGATAGCATTATACGGTTTTATATCTTATGAAAATCATTGATGATTCTAGCGATCTGTTCCTGTCATAGCGGTCAGAAGTTCCCTCACGCCTTCCACAGAAAGAATATTATAACGAGCATCTGTCCTTTTAAGCCCTACTTTCACCGTGTATGCGTGTTCTGGCATGGCATTAAAAGTATCTTCATCAGTGTGATCGTCGCCTATTGCAAAAATGAAATCGTACTCCGATTCGTCAATCCAATGCGCAATCGCTTTGCCTTTATTAACACCCGAATTTTTGATTTCTACAACTTTATTGCCTTCTAATACTTGCAAATCCAAGTTAGCAGTCAAATAGCGCAATACATCTCTAAACTCTCGAACGCGTTTCTCGCCCAAATCCCGATCAATATTGCGATAATGCCAAGCAATCGAATACTGTTTTTCCTCAATGAAAGAACCTGGCGTTCGTTCTACTAGACTTTCTAGCGAAGCACGGATTTGTGGTTTCCAACTGCTGGACAAACCAGGTGCTTGCATCCATTGGTCATTGCGCTTCATCCAGACACCGTGTTCCGTAGAAAACTCCATGCCAATGTGTCCCAACCATCCTTCTATGGTCGTCCGGTCACGCCCTGTGCTGACAACGACTCTGTTTTTGGGATCGTGGTGCAATTTTTTGAGTAGGTCAAGCAATTCGTCGTCAGGACTCACGGCTTGTGGATCGACGTGAAAATCCATCATCGTACCATCGTAATCCAAGACCAGAAGCCGCGTATTCGCTTTCTGATAGTTTTTCAGTAATTTTTCTTGTTCTGCCTCGTTCAGCAAATTCGTTCTTCCTTCTTGCTGCATCTTGGTGATTTTGATTTGTTGTTTCATAAAAATACTCGCCCAGTTGCGAACATTGTACTTTTTCAGCGATTTTTGCATATTGGTTAAGCGATCTTTCTGTTCTTTTTCATCCATTTCAAGGGCTCGCACAATAGAATCTGCCATGGATTGCACGTCAATTGGATTAATGGTAATGGCATCGAATAGCTCCCCCGCTGCACCTGCCATTTCACTCAAAATAAGCACCCCTTTTTTATTGGTTTCTTTACTGGCTACGTATTCTTTCGCCACTAGATTCATGCCATCTCGAACGGGCGTAATCATAGCGACATCAGCAAGGCGATAAAGGGTGGTCAGTTGAGTGAAGTTAACGGAGCGGTACATGTAGCGCATCGGCGTCCAATCAAATCCACCATAAGTACTATTTAATATGCCTGCTTTCGTATCTATCTCTTCTTTCAATTCTCGATAATGTTCCACCGTATCTCTCGACGGAACGACAATCATCACCAAACAAACTTTGTTGTGGTATTCAGGATGTTGTTTCAGAAATCTACTGTAGGCTTCGATGCGATTTGGAATGCCTTTGGTGTAGTCCAAACGATCAACGGAAAGTATCATACGATGCACCTTTGCCAGTTTTTCAATGGCCGCAACTTCTTCGTCTTGTTTAGAGTCTTCTGCATCAGGGAAAGCATATTTTTCATAGTCGATACCCATTGGGAAGTAATCAATGTGTACGGCTCTATTGCCCACTTTCAGTTTTCCAAAATTATTATCGTAGCCACTGATACGATAAGCGGCACTCAAGAAATGGCGCATATAATCATAAGTATGAAAACCAATTAAATCTGCACCCAAAACCCCGTTGAGTAGTTCTTCGCGCCAAGGTAGGATTCTAAATACTTCGTAGGAAGGAAAAGGAATATGTAGGAAAAAGCCAATAGAAATATCAGGAAAGGCTTCGCGTATCATTTCTGGCAACAGCATCAATTGGTAGTCGTGCACCCAAACCAATTCATTGCCTTCTAAATTTGGAATAATGGCATCCGCAAATTTACGATTAACAGATCGATAAGCTTCCCAAAAGTCATCTCTATAGGCAGTGTATTGCGTGAAATAATGAAAAAGCGGCCAAAGCGTATCGTTGCTGAAGCCTTCGTAGTACAATTCAATATCTTTTTCCGTCAAAAAGACAGGAACTAAATTTTGCTTCCGTAAGTCTGATTCAATCATCGTCTTTTCCCAACCATCTGCAATTTTTCCTGGCCAACCAATCCAGATTTTATCCAGTGATTCATCCAGAGAGCTCAGTCCAGTCGCCAAGCCACCAGAACTTGGATGATAAATAGGTTGATCTTTTTCTTTGGAATGTTTTAAGGTGATCGGAAGACGGTTGGAGACGATTACTAAACGAGCCATGTGTGTTTTATGAATTGCTTATTGTGAATTTTATTGGATAAGGAACGACGCACAAATAACCTCAGATTCTTAACTTCATCTTTACGCCTTAGGCGAACAGGTTTTGCGCTACTTTTCGTTAGAAAAAGTCTTATGTCCGCCTAAGGCGGATTGCGATTTTTCTGCCTCCATTAGCACAAAA
>JBCCRX010000257.1:0-10088 GCA_039201015.1 Bacteroidota bacterium
GTCGAGGGAGAAAAAAAGGTTTCTCAAAAACCTTTTTTTCTCCCTCCAACTCCCCCATCTAAAATGCAAAGAAACTTAGTTTACAGTGTACTAAGTACTTCTACCTATTTGTTTAAGCTGTTTATTTGTTTAAATTGTTTATAATGAACACTTTACAAAAGTTTATTGCCTAAATAATTAGGTAAACCTACTTAATTACTTCTACCTAATTATTAGGGCAATAGATTTATAATTGATCAATAAGGCAGGCTACCTACGGGAAGCCAATTATTTGTTTACCCTGTTTTATTATCATCATACCAGCTAAAAAAATCCAACACTACCTCCTACCCAATCCTTATCTTTATTGTATTTCACTCCAATCATTTCTCCTTTACTCAAACGGGCTAAGTTGTTGATAATTACAGGTCTTGGGGCATCATTTTCCCAAATCATTAACATCCGAATTTCGCACTTTGCAGGTACATTTAGGGTCTCAACAACAGGTGCATAGTTTACCTTGCGCTGCAAAATATAATTCTCGCGGTCTTGGATACTATCTATATCGTATTGATTGAGGTTGATGATAACGCCCGTTCCAGAGAAGGAATAAAGGGGCTTCAAGACATAATTGTGCAGATCGGTAGGAATGCGATCTACATCACTTAAAAAGAAAGAATCTGGCACGTAAGGAATATGCCCCAAAAGCGGCAAGGTGTGTTTGCTAATACGAAAAAACCAATTGGGATGACCGATCCATTCTACATCGTGCTCTTCCGTTAAGAAAAATTCCCTTTTTAAGTCATCGCGGCGCAAAAGCTCATCAAAAATGACTCGATTGAAAATGCGATACACGGGTATTTTTCGTCCGTTTTCTTCGTAATAGACATCTTTGCCTTCGCACTTTAGCTCTGTAACACATTTGTAAGGAACACCCAAAAGTCGTTTGCAAATAATGAAATCAATTAAGGTTGCTTGCTGATCGGGTTCTGTTTCTAACAACACTACATTTTCGGACGAGTAGTCACCCACCACTACCCTTCTCAACAATTCTAAATAGCTCTCTTGATCTAATCCATTGAATATAGAGAACTTATCTTCTGGTACATCGAAGTATTTGCGATAAAGATTGGCGATAATGTATTGATAAAAATACAGTGAGGGAAAGCCTTGAGCTTCGATAAGTTGCGGCGTCAATCTTCCATTTTCGTCTGCACAAATACCGAAATCCATTTGCAAAAAAGTCGTGTGCGCCGTTTCATTCGGAACAGTTTGACCCGCAAGCAATGCTCCTTTGGATACATCTTTAAAATTAGGCTTTACGATAACGTCAATAATTTGCTCACAAGCATCGAAAAGCATTTCTTTCATCTCTTCCCCTACAAAAACGGGCGTCTCCGCAATCCGAAAAGGCGGGCGATGTCCGTAAGTTTTTTCAATTTCTTGAAGCAGTTGTTGGTATTTTGATTCTTGAAAAGAGCTATTGTAAACTTTTCGCAATGACTGTATCATGTTTTAGCTGGCTTTGTAAAAGTAGATTTTTGGTGCACAATGAAAAGAAAAATTTGCGGAGCAAAAATAGCGAAAAAACCAATAATGGAGATTGAACTTATTGTGCTACTCTTAGCACGAGTTCAATTAGATCATATTGAAGCCAGCTCTCCTAGGAAGCTCTAATTTATACACTGGAAGGAGTATCCAGACAAGTATAAGAGTATGTTTGGAGCATTATCTTCCTGTAAACCAACATTTTACGAACTTGGCTTTGAAAATCATAGCTCGTTTATCCCGATAAAGTCCCTATGATTTTCTTCGTCAAAACCGCAAACTATTGATTTACAGTTCAATCCTGCTCCAAACATGCTCTAAGGTGTTTTTACAAAGTTTTGTAATTCACTTATTCTCCAAAACTCCTTTGCTCGCTGAGCCTCCAGCAATCACGTAGCAAGCGTTGATTAAGGTTGCCTGGGTGCTTGTGATTTTTCTTCCAATAGGATTTTCTTATAAAATTCAATGCGCTATTTTGTAGCGGCTAAATTGCAAAGTAGGACGTCTTTTGAAATACTTAACGACATTTAAGACCTATTTTTTTGCAAAAAACGAAGCCTACTTAGTTTTTTTTGAGTCTTACTTGATTTTAGGAGAAAACCTTTTTTCTTCCAATAAAATATTTGCATTAATCAGATATTTTTAATACAGTAGCGGTGACTTTGATTTTTTACTTAGTCAGTAAAAAGGAAGGAAGTGTATTTCTTCTTTAATTTTTTCAAAAACAAATTCAATTATAATTATGGGGTTATTCTCATTTCTTAAAAACGCTGGATCAAAACTATTCTCTAAAAACGAAAAAGAGCGAGAAGGCACAACAACAGATGGTATTTCCGAGGAAGTAGCACACGAACAAAAAGTAAGTTTGCTGTACAGTGTAGCAGATACGATTGGAATAGAGGTGAAAGATTTGAAAATTGACTTAAACGACGAAACAGTAAGTGTTCATGGACAAGTTGAGAGCCAATCGGATAAAGAAAAATTAATTTTAGCACTGGGTAATGTAGCGGGTATTTCTGCGGTGGATGATAATATTTCAGTGGTAGCACCAGAACCAGAAGCCACTTTCTATACGGTGAAAAAAGGAGATTATCTGTCTAAAATTTCCAAAGAAGTCTATGGTGATCCCATGAAATACAATACGATTTTTGAAGCGAACAAGCCAATGCTGAAAGACCCAGATTTGATTTATCCAGGTCAGGTATTGCGGATTCCACCTTTGCAGGCATAAGCTTAATTTTTTGACTTGACAAGTCAATCCATTTTTCAACGATAGGTGAGCCGAGTTTCGACAAGCTAATCGTTTTCTAAAATGGCAGGCACTTTCACAAATGCCTGCCATTTGCTTTTCTAAAAGTCTAAAAATATAAGCGCTAGGAGAGCTGCTATAATTTTTCACTTCCTTTTCCCGCTTCCTCCACACTTTCAATAGAAGGTGCTTTCCATCTAGCGTATCCCACTGGTACACTTTGTGCTTTACTAATCGCTTGCCCACTTCTCTTTTTGTCATAGATCAACGCAAAAGTCATAATCAAACTGGTCACAATGATAATGAACAGTAAGATACCGCTATTAAAACTTTCCGTTCGGGCTTCTTCTGGTATGGCAATGAAAAGTAGAATAGTAATCAAACCACGCGGTGCTATGAATAGCTGTGGGAGAATATCTTTTCCCATTACAATACGCAGCAAAATGAATCGAATGGCATAAATAGACATCAATATTAAGGCACTAATGATAGCTACACTAGCATCTTCGTATAAGGTGTCCAGAGCGATCGTGATACCAAAGATAACGAAGAAAAATGTACGAACGACAAAAGCAGTTTCTCCTGTGACAGTATGCAGTCCTTCATAAATATGTTTGGCACTTCTGTAGTCAAGTAATTTACTCAAAAAACGTCCCTTGAAAAAGAGGCGCATGTTAGCAATTAAAAGTCCAAAAACGATAATGATAATAAGCGAAGACAAATGCAATTGTTTACCAACGGAGTAAAGCAATAATAAGACAGCGATCAGTAAAAATAGCTTTACGTTTGATTTAATGTTTTGGAAGATCAAGACAATCGCATAGCTCGCAATCAGAGAAATGACGACCGTAAACAGTACATTTAATAAATAAGAAAATAAACTAGGCGCGTGATCTTCGACTCCACTACCCTCTCCAGGCAACTGCGATGTTAAGAAGTAAAAAACAATGATCCCCAAAATATCAGAAAAAGTACTTTCATAGATGTGAAACTCTTTTTTGACTTCTGAAAGTCCCGCTACACTAGGAATGATAATGGCACTGGATAAAATCGAAAGCGGCGTAGCGTACAACCAAGCCGTCAAAGTATCCATGTCAGGGATAAAGGCTTGCAGGATGTAAACGGCTGCCCAAGCAGAAAGCATTAATCCAACAAAAGCAATTCCGAAGGCTTTGAGTATAGGGACGAGCTTTTCTCGTTTGAGTTCTAGCTCCAAGGCGGCTTCTAGCACAATCATAATTAGCCCTAAAACGCCCAAAACTTCTAAAATTGGAAAGAAATCCAAATCCGCGTAGTCCGTTTCTTTTATCCCGATATTGAGAACAATTCCTAATACAATAAGCATCAAGACCGAGGGAATATTGGTTCTTTTGGAAATCTCTCCAAAGAAAAAAGAGAGAATAATGATGACCGAAGCCTCAATGATTAAGTTATAGGTTGATAGTATATCCATGCTTGTTTATTTGTTGGGGGTGGTTTGCTGTTGTTGGAGTTCGTTTGATGTAGTTCAGAATATTTTGCTCGTTCCTCTGCAATTAAGTTACTACTTCACATTCATATTTTCGCTCTTCTAAGGCTTGAATCAATTCCTGCAAATGTCTTTCTTCTTTGACCGAAACTTGCACGTTGAGTCGCTTCGGCTGTTCTTGATCTGCTCGTATTTTTGGACGATGATTCCAGTCGAGATAAGGCAAACTTGCCATTAAATCTAAAAGGTCATTGGCACTCGCTTTCTCATTCGGACTTTTGATTTTTAGTTGATAAAAACCGCCTGCATCTTCTTGGTCGGTTAAGGTATATCCTTTTTTATAGAGGTTCGTGTAGTTGGTGTAATAGCTGCCGTCGGGTGTTTGTAGATAAATACCTGTCCGTCCAATTTGAGCGACGATGCCCTTTACTTGATCGAATTTGATCTGCTTGCCCAATGTGATTCGACTGTCAAACTGCATCAATCTACCACTCAAATAATGTCTTAAATACGGAAAACCAATGACTACCAAGCCTCCTATGATCGCACCGTGCAGCAGCGGATTGACCAAGACAAAAGTGCTGCCGATGATAAGTACGACGAGTGGTTCGTAGATCAGCAGTACGGTGTGTACTACTTTCTTAGTGGTATCAATGAAGCTGGAAGTGCTTATCATATTAGAAAAACGACGATCCAAGAAACGCAAAATGAAATAGACGCCAAGGAAAACGACCGCTTCTAAAAATAAATCCCACCATGTAAACTGTTCAATGTCCATTTTGAATCTTGTGTTTGCTCTGGTTCAGTTGGGTTTGGGATAGTTTGATGTGGTTTGGTTTTATTGAGAATATTTTTACATATGCCGATTATTTAGTCTTGTCTGAAACTGATATACTTCTTTCGCTCCAGCAATCGACCAATATCATTGACGACATATTCATTGATTTCCAGCCAACCCGACAAATCTCTTTTCAGTACACCGACGTTGAGTAGGCGTTGTAAAATACCGCTGTATTTTTCATTAAAAGGCGCACCAAACAGCTTTCTTAAACGATATTCATTGGTCTTTTTCTCCATCATAATAGTAGAGAGCAACAAAGCGATATCGGGTGTCAAAAAATCGGGAAATTGCCTTGGAGCAGTATTAACAAACTGTACTTTTTCTTGATCGTCAGTAGCTTGAATGGCGTATGACCAGCGCATCAAAGCTTCTCCGATGTTTCCTTCGGCTTGCTTGTAAATTCGATTGCTCAAACGCTGAAATTGGGCGGGTTTTATTTCTGTGCCTTTTGCATTCATCAATAGCTTATGAGTTGCTCCGTGCCGCACCAAAATAGCTTCTTTGATATCCTCTGCCTCCATACGGTCTAGATTAATCGTTGCTTGGAACAGTTTATCTACATTGTAATATTTATTTAGATGCGCTTTCATCCAATTGCTCATAGAAACGGTAAAAAAAATACGTGTCGAATATTTATCGAATTGCTCAAAAAGACAACGCACATTTCGGCCCAGCGACTTTTGCGGATCGTGCCAAAGCTCCAAATCATCAATCCAAACCATGGGTCGCTGATTGATGCTGTATTTTTGGATAAAATTAAGGGCAGCATATAGGTCATAAGTCGTCGTAAATTTCCGCCCTTGCACTTCAATCGGCATATTGGGGGAAAGGACAATGGTATTGGAAGAAAAATGGCGATTCATAAAATATTCTCCGAAAAGCGTTTTGCCCGAAAAGCGTTGTCCAGTGAGCAAAAGTGCGCCTCGAAAACCCTCGTACCACTGCTTCACCAGAACTTCCACTCTCTTCATTTCTTCCTCTCTACCCACATAGAAAGATTCTCCGATGTAGCCTTCTGTCTGAAAAATGGAAGCATATTGTAAGTTGTCCGAAGCAGTTTTTCGATGTTCTATTAAGCGAGCGATGCGTTCAGAAAGGCTCAAAACATCCCGCTTACTGACTTTTTTTCTTACTCTTTGAAGCCCCAGATATTGTCGCCGCCACCAGTTGTAAATTCGACTCAGTAGAGAAGATTGATTCAGACGCAGTTGGCTGACTGTGTTTTGAAAGGGAACAGCAAGAAAGGCTTTTCCAGGATCAAAAATGCGGGAAAGCTGAAATTCTTCGTTCAATTTCTGCGCTACCATTTTGGCAATATCGGCGAATAAAGCTTCATTCTTACTGGTTTTTTTTAGGAAAGTTTCTAGTGGAAAGCACAGATTACTGATGTCTTCGGTGAGTGCTTGTTCTTCTTTGGATAGTAAAATGGTTCGGTTCCGAATGTTGGCAATGCTGACTTTGAATTCATGCTCAATGCGCTCCAAGAGTTCCCATGCTTCGTACAAAAGTGGCAAAATTTCAGAATCAATCCATTGTCTGACGCCTCGGCTCAGATCAATTTCTTTGTACAAAAGCAGGCCCTCTTGCAAGCCAACCGTGTATTGTTTCCGATTGGGTAAGTTTAGTTTTTCGTTCTCCCAGCGATCCAAAAAAGCTTTTAAATGATGATTGATTGAAAAATTTTTCTCCAACTCCTCCAAATAATTTACCACTCGCCCAAATTTGGGATCAGGCGTATCCCGTAGATGTTCGCGTATGAATTGATCGGTCTTTGGTGATAGTTGCTTGATGCTATCAATTTCTTTATCGCAATCTTTCAATAAATTATTGATGATGCTCTGAATGGTTCTGAAATAACCAATGTTGCGGGAGAGCGTTTCGTGTTGCTCGAATAACTTCTGACTTTGTTGCTCTATTTCTTCTATTTGTTCTTCATAAACGCTCCATGGACTCTTCTGATGCTTCCATTTTTCAATCTGTTTCTGATCTATTTTTTGAATGGCTTCTTCCAAAAATTGTCGAAAAGATTCGTGTGCCGCTTGCAAGGTGTTTTGGGAAGCAGCTAGCAGTTTTTGCAGTTCTTCTTCCAAAACTTCTTGGTCTTTATACAGCATTTCTGCTTTATGCTCTTGAAAAAGCGTATCTCTCCAAAGCAACATCAATGCCTTTGCTTGCGCCACCCAATCGTATAGAATGAAATAGTCTTCTTTACTCGCTATCCCTTCCTCCAAATGCCCTTCCGCATCCGTAGCAATCTGAACCACTTCCTCGCGAATCCGATGAATACCATCCAGCAAAGCCGATAATTGATCTTCCTTTTTTGCTACCCGCCAAAGTTCTTTTTTGTGGAAGCTAGCAACGCGCTCCAAGGGCGATACGGTACTAGGTAATTGACTCATTTATAGTTTAAACTTTATGCAAGAAAGAGGATAGATACAAGGGATTTAACTACTGAATGTCTAAATCAATGCCGTTGAACCAGGTATTCCAATAGATCATCAATCAAATAAAACTTGTCCGCCTCTGGCGCGATCCACAATCCTCCATACAGTGTAACAAAAGTTTCTTTGCATTTTAGATAAGGGAGCTTGAGTGAGAAAAAAGGGTTTAGAACAACCCTTTTTTCTCTCTCACCCCCTCGTTCGCCGCCGTCTTCGACGGCGGCAAATGGGTTTTGTGAAGCTCGAAATTCTGAGGAATTTCTCGCTTCTGAAATTTAAAAAGACTTAATTGACAATGCATTGAGTTTATAGACTTAAAAACTAAATGACAGTCACACACCCAAACTCCAGCCTGATCGATATTCTCTTTTAACGAATTGATTGGCTTCGTCGTAGTTCGTAATTTTCATTTTTTCTCCATCCCAAAGCAGCTTTTTACGCCCATCGAACTGCTTGCCGCCGCGTCTATCAGTACCAGTGGCTTCTTGATAGCTGCGAATGGCCAGATTGCCCATCAAAACCGTCTCTGTGAGTGGTCCTGCATAATCGAAAGAAGAAGTCAAAGCTTTGTGCTCTTTGCTTCCAAAACCTGCTTTGATCGCATCCGTCCAAGAAACTTGATGCCCGTATTCTGGTAATTTCTCGTTCGGATTGTCTGTTTTGTAGTTCTTATCAATTTCTACTTTCTCACCACCTTTCAAGTACATCATTGGCTTCAAGCCATAGACGCCACAAGTCATAATGCCTTTTTCTCCGATCATCATTACGCCATTGTCGCTGCCTTGTCCCGTGAGTGGATCGGAAGCAGGAATCAAGTCTGGATGAAAAGGACGAATACCACCGTCGGTCCAAATCATCGTGACAGGCGAAGCGTTTTTCTCCGTTGCTTCAAATTTGATTTGTACGTGAGAAGAAGGTGGACAACCCGCTGGAATGTACTCAGGTGTCCAGTCGCGAATGAAAACTTGTCCTACACTGCATTCTACTTCTGTGGGATAGCCCAATCCTAGTACTCTGAATGGCGGATCAATAATATGGCAACCCATGTCGCCCAATGCACCTGTTCCGAAATTCCACCAGCCGCGCCATTTGAAGGGATGATACAAAGGATGATATTGCATCATTTCTGCTGGGCCGATAAATAATTCCCAATCAGCAGCACTCAAATATTCAGGTTTCTCTGGTGTTTCTGTGGGCAGCGGAATGCCCTGCGGCCAAACGGGTCGATTCGTCCAAGCATACACAGTATGTACCGTTCCAATTTTCCCTGCATCCAACCATTCTTGCATCTGCACTTGCGCTGGATTGGAAGCTCCTTGGTTGCCCATTTGAGTCACGATTTTGTATTTCCGAGCTGCCTCGGTGAGCATGCGCGCTTCGTGGATATTGTGTGTCATCGGTTTTTGGACGTAAACGTGGATGCCTTCTTGCATCGCTGCCATTGCAGCTACAGCATGTGTGTGATCGGGTGTAGAAATGGTGACGGCATCTATTTCGCCTTTCATTTCATCAATCATTTTTCGGAAATCTCTATACAACTTCGCTTTTTCCCATTTTTTTACGGCTCTTCCTGCTCGGTTGCTATCCACATCACAAAGGGCGACCACATTTTCTTTGCCTTTATTAAACGCATTGTTGATGTCTGAATATCCTTTACCGCCTGAACCAATGGCTGCTAGATTTAATTTATCACTAGGCGGCGTATAGCCTCTACCCAATACGTGTCGAGGTACGATCATGAAAGAACCCGCTGCCACGGCACCCGCTTTTACGAACTGCCGCCTGGATGTATTTGTCTTTTTTTTGTTTTGACTCATTATTAATTGTTGTATTTTACGGTAGTGTATTGAGTAAGTTGAAAACAGGACAAAATTTCTGTCTCTAGCTGTTTTCAGAGACTAGTCTATCTGAAAATATTCCTTCTCGCACCACCTAATTTTATTGAAAATTTGGATTTTTTGCATTTTGCTTTCAAAATCAAAAATTCCAGTACTTTCTGATCTGAAAAATCGTAGTCTGGACTTTTGAAGTTTTTTAGCTAAAGTGCTGTTTGTAAAGCCAAAAATGATCCTTTTTTTAACAGCAAACTTCAAAAGTCTATCTACATATAATTTACATCAGAAATTGCTGAAATAATTCATGTGAAACTTGCAAATATTTGATAATCAGAAAATTCAAAATTAAAACCTTCTAACTATTAGCCTTTTGTGTGCTTTGTTTCTTTTGTGGTTCAAAAATTACACGAGCTATTGAAAATCTAATATAGAAAGAAAAACTAGAGTAGAAAAGTTTGAAATGAACAGATTTTCGCTACTCGCGCCTTTGATTCAAGATACTTCCCTTTTTTATCGCTTTAAGTTTTTGGAGTCGCAAAAAAAGAAAGGTTCTTTGAAAATTTTTGTGACCTAGCTGTACGATTTCAGGAAATAACATGTTCTTTTTGTCTTAGCACAAAAAGAACCAAAAAAGCCAAGACTGAATTTCTTTTTTAGCGTTGCAAAAGCACCAAAAAGACTAAACAAAATAAACTCGCCCTAAGTATTAGTGGTTATTCACAAAAAC
>JBCCRX010000258.1:0-10025 GCA_039201015.1 Bacteroidota bacterium
AGCCTTTGACCGATGTAGAAACCATGATGCACTGTTTTTTTGAATTGAAGCGCAAAGGCGTGATAATGGTTTGAATTGATCTTCAGCATACACGATCTTGACTATCCATCTTTGATCATCAGTCGAAAACTTCTTGGAGATCATCAAGCCAAAGGAGAAGCATCTTGATGACGGCGCATCATTCGCCATGCAAAGAACATAGAGCCGTACAAAATGATGATCGAAAGCAACATCAGCCATTCCGATTCTTCTTGTATCAGAAATAAATCATACGCACCGTGCAGCAGCGTAGCGTAGAGTAGTCCTTGCAGCAATAGCGGCATTTTACGGTGTGGTTTGAATTTAGCCAATCCAGAAAAATAGCCCATGATAATAGCGTAAACGCCATGAGAAGGCACGGCAGTAAAGGCACGTCCCCAAGTATCGGCTATACCAAATTGATTGACGTATAGAATGTTTTCCAGCATCGCAAAACCCATGCCAATCATGACCGCATAGACAATGCCATCGAAAGGTTCGTTGAAGAATTTTTGTCGGAAAGGATAGATATAGAGTGCGATGAATTTGAACAATTCTTCATTGAGGGCTACTACGATGAAAGCGACGAAAAAAGTCATCCAAAAATCTTCTGACTCATACCAACCAATTTCGTAGGCTTTTGCTTCTAACCAACGCGCAGGAAAAGTGATAAGCACACCGAGCGCAAAGCAAAGCAAAAGCGGAAGTGCTTGTTCCTTTTCGTGCTTGTCTTGCCAATAAATAAAAGCTGCAATCAGCAAGCTTGGCAGTACTGCACCCACAATGGATAGAAGGTTACTCATGATAAATTTGTAGTGTAGCACCAGGAATTAGGAGATGGAAATCTTTATTGTTCCTTCAAAAATAGTGGAAATTGTACGATTTTTTGGCTCTTTTTACGGACATTCCAATAAAATTTACACATTTTTGCTGTCGCTAAACAAAAAATAATAGCCTACCTGCTTTGCTTCCTTTCACAGAACATTATATTTGTTCTCGAACAATTATCCTTTTTAATTGCAGTTTTATTGAAGTGTGATTCTTGTCGCTCTTGAACTAATAAGATTCGTGCAGAATCAAGCTTTAGGAGATGCAAAGATTCGCATAGCTTTGATTTGTATAATAACACCTAATCTTGTTGAAAATTCTCGAACCTTGTGAATCCTGATGCTGACAGATGGAGTATTGGACAACAATATCATCCTCTAAAGCCAGAAAATATCGTAATACAACAATTCTATGAAATACATCAAAATTCTACTCTTTTCATTATTTGCACTCTGCGCTTGCATGACCCTTCCAGCACAAGACATCCACTTTTCGATGTTCGATCTATCGCCTTTGACCATGAATCCAGCCCATACGGGTTCTTTTTTGGGGACGATTCGTGTGGGGGGTATCCATCGAACGCAGTGGCAATCTAGCAGCGCCGATTTTGCGACCACTTCGCTCTACGTAGATTCTCCGATTTTAGCCGTTGGTAAAAAGAAAAGAGACTGGATTGGTATCGGAATGACCTTGCTCAATGATGTAGCGGGTCGAGAAAGAGCTCCCAACAATAGAAGCAATATCACTTCGGGTGGATTGACGACTTCCTTTGCTATTCCCTCTGCTGCTTTTCATAAGGTCTTGGATAAAAAGGGCAATTACGTCCTGACTTTTGGTGTACAGATAGGTGCAGTAAGTAGAAATTTTGATGTATCATCTGATATATTAACACCTGACGGTGCAGCAGCTTCTCTAGGTTTTCAGGTGGAAGATATAGAGCTAGATCAATTGGTGACTAGAGCGCAGGTAGATCAAAATTCTGGACTCAATCTCTTAAATTCCATTCCTTTCACGGATGTTTCTACTGGTCTATTGCTCACTTCCAAGATCAATGACGACAGCCGTTTGGTAGTGGGCGCAGCGATTGGGCATATCGTAAAGATAGGAGAGTATAGTATCATTAATCCAGTACGCGATACGAGTAGCATGGCACCGCCACCTCCCGATCCAGACGAAAATGATCAAACCCTCAAACGTCCAGCTACCATTAAATTCCACGCCAATTTAGACCAACAAATTACGGAGAAGATTAGTGTACATCCAGGCCTATTTTTCCAAACCACCAAAGGCTTGACCGAAATGATGCTACACGCCAATGTAGGCTATCAACTAAATGATGATTTTCAGGTCTTGGGCGGTCTCGGCTTCCGACTAGCCAATGCAGGCATACTAATGGGTGGCGTGCAATACAAAGATTGGCGAGTGCGGATGGCTTATGATCTGAATGTGGGACAAGTCGCGCAAGTCGGTTTGCAAAACACTTTTGAAATTGGTGCTTCCTACATCATTAAGATTTTCCAAGAGCCCAAAGTTGATCCCGTTATTTTGTGTCCTAAGTTTTAAAAATGGATTTGTGTCATTTTCAATCTACAAAAAGACATAGAGGGCAAAAAGCATTGATTCTTTTTACAAGAATACCTTCATCATTTCTGAATTTAAGCAGCATGAAAAAATACGCAGAAGTAGATACCAGCAATTTTCCAGAAGTGCGCATCACTTTCACAGGAGAGAAAGCAAATGACGAAAACTTTGAGCAGTATCTACAAGAAAGCCGCCAAACCTACGATAGAGCAGAAGGACTGGCAATGATATTTGATGCGAGCAATGCAACTGTACCTGGCATAAAGTACCAAAAACAGCAAGCAGATTGGTTGAAAGAAAATGAAGACCTGATGAAAACCTATTGCAAAGGGACGGCTTATGTCATTCCTAACCCAATTATTCGAACCGTACTGAAAGGTATTTTTGCCTTTCAATCGCAGCCCGTTCCCTACAAAGTGACCGCTTCTGTGGAAGAGGCACAGCAATGGATAGCAGGATTAAACAAATGATGAAGACTGCCCTAAATATCAATAGAAAGACAAGATGATGGCAAGCTGATTCTTGCTTCTAAATATATGACTGCTAGATAAGTACTTGGACATAATTAATCGAATACTAGATATGTCATATTTGACTTTGATAAGAAGCTGGTTATTAAACAATTATGAGGTTGTTCTCAAAAACCAAAATATGACATATCTTAAAAATAAATCTGCGTGACCACTTAAGTAGGTTTACCTAATTATTTAGGCAATAAACTTTTGTAAAATGTTCATTATAAACAATTTAAACAATTTAAACAAATAAACAGCTTAAACACATAGGTAGAAGTACTTATATCTAGCGCACCAAATTGACTTCACCTATCAACTGCTCTGTACTTCCATCTTCGTACTCAATTTGAATGACATAGGCATAGATGCCTGAAACCAGCGGACTTGCCTTGAAAGTAGCATCCCATTGAAAACTTTGTATATCAAGGTTCTGGGCGCGAAGCACTTGATTGCCCCAACGGTCGTAGATAGAGATAGCTAGTAAACGTCCTCTGAAATCTGGGTGTGTCTGGAGATAAAAAGTATCATTAATTTGATCGCCATTAGGAGAAAAAACATTAGGGATATATACTGGACAGTTCTTTTGACTAACTTGAATATCTTGCGTTATAGAGCAAGAAAAATTGGCATTATTAGTGTCAAAAAAATCGCTGACTTCCAATTGATAGTTTCCTGCTTTTGTGCCTTCAAACCTAGGGCTAGACTGAGGGACTTGCTGATCTAATGTATAGCTCAATTTTCCCAGTGCCCCGTCAACAATAACTTCAAATTTTCCATTGTTTTCTCCACAATCGGGAGACTGCACCTGAATATTTTCAATAGATAAATCGGACACGATCACTTGTACGGAATCATATATAATATCTTCAATTTCGTAGAAGGCAAAATCATCCAAAGCAAAATCATTGCCCTGTGGATTGGTGTTGCGATTGACGATACAAATTTCAGCTTCGCTGGCTGTTCTTGCTTCCCAAACCTCAAAAAACTGTCGCCATTCACAGACTTGATTGGCCGCAATAAACGTACGTCCGATGCGCGTGCCATTGATCGAAAATTGTAATTCGGCTGGATTCTCTACTTTCACAGAAGTTAGCCAAGCAGAAAAGGCGTAACTTGTGTTGGGCTGTACTTCTATGCTTTGACACCACACCTTTTCATTGGCAACGGGCGAACCATCCACGACCATCATTAAGCCTTCTCCATCAGTGTGATCTGGGCAATCGGTAAAGAAAAGATTATTCAGTTGTTTCGCACTTTCACTCACGCCATAGACCCCTTGTGTATTGATACTTTCCACAAAAGGATAATCGCTCGTGAAACCAACATTGCCTTCACTGAAATCGGGATTGGTGATTAGATTTTCACCGATAAGGGAAGGAATCATTTTTGCAATGTAGAGCGTACTGCTATCAGGAGTTGCGCTCGGATTGTAAATGGTAGGATTGCTCACATTCGCACTGGGCGACCACTGATAGGCAAACTGCCCAACTCTAGCCTCTAATGTCACAAAATCTCTGGCTTCACAAATCAGGATCGTGTCTATTTGAGCCACTACGACCGTAGAGAATAATAAGGATAGTGTGCAAGAATATCCTAATTTAGCCAACTTGTTTTTCATTTATTTTTGATTGAAAGATCAATTACTAAACGTAGAATAATTTCTAAATTTTACAACAAATAATGACAACTTAGCTTTATCTTTGTTTTATAACGGCTTGTGTCTCCTTTGTGAGTTTCGTCCTTTTCAGCTTTACGAAATGGCAATGGTTTGACGAGTGTACGGCATCTAGACTTTAAAATTGGACGCTCACAAGTTCATTGCGAGTCAAATTTTACATCTTTACAAACAGAAACATTCTCTCACAACTATATCCGCATCTATCGTGCAAAGTAAAAGTTCTTCCACATTAATCAATGCGCATTCAGAGGTTAAAATCTTTAGTGGACAGCATTCTAAAGCACTTGCTACCAATATCGCCTCTCACTACGGTCAAGTGCTAGGAGACATTAGCATCAACCGTTTCAGTGATGGTGAAATGCAGCCGATCATTCGAGAATCCGTTCGAGGAGCTTATTTTTTTATTATTCAATCTACGCCTGCTCCTGCCGAAAATCTCATGGAATTACTTTTGATTATAGACGCTGCCAAACGGGCTTCTGCGGGCTACCTCACGGTGGTCATTCCCTATTTTGGCTACGCTAGACAAGATCGAAAAGACAAGCCGCGCGTCCCGATTTCCGCTAAACTCGTAGTGGATTTATTGCAAGTGGCAGGAGCAGATCGTGTGATGAGTATGGATTTTCATGCCGATCAGATACAAGGTTTTTTTGATATTCCAGTGGATCATTTGCAAAGTGAAGCTGTTTTTATGCCCTATCTGGAGCAACAAGATATGTCCAATGTCATCTTTGCTTCACCCGATGTGGGTGGTGTGAAACGAGCAAGAAAGTATGCCAAAAAATTCCATACCGATTTGGTGATTTGTGACAAACATCGAGTGAAAGCCAATAAAATTGCGGGTATGACCCTAATCGGGGATGTGAAAGGACACGACGTTATTTTGGTGGATGATCTAGTAGATACAGCAGGAACACTTTGCCGAGCTGCCGATTTAATGATAAACGAAGGCGCGAAAAGTGTTCGTGCAATTTGTACGCATCCTATTCTTTCGGGGCAAGCTTACAACAATATCGAAGGCTCTCAACTGGATGAATTGATCGTTTGTGATACCATTCCACTCAAAAGAGAATCTCCTAAGATCAAAGTTCTCACAGCAGCAAAAATATTCGCCACAGCGATTCGCCACGCTCATGAGTATCGTTCTATTACGGGACTTTTTGTGCATTAGAGGAATACCATTAGCTGTTAGCTATTGGTCGTTACATTCCATTTAGGATAGAAAAGTGCATTTTCTTTTTTGTTGATCGCGCCTGAGATGGACAAGCTTATTGAACTATTCATTTCGTTTAATACGCTCAATATAAGTGCACAGTGGTTAAACGGATTAACAAGTCTAATTCATTTGCATGAGTTGATCTCGTTTGTAGTATAAACCGAAATGTCATGTTCTTAAATAGATGGATATACTGCGTATGGGATAAAAAAGTACATTTCCATTTTTGGTGATTTGATAAGCACTCCATCACCATATCACCAGTTAAAAAAACCTGTCCGTCTTAGGCGTGATTACCAAAATCGCTGGGAACGAATTCGCACTTTTTTACACCGAATGGAGTATAGCTGACCAATTAGAGTAAGTGAAAAGACTACATCCCAACGTCAAAAGATATACCTTTATTCTTGATTCATCAGTGCTGCCTTTTAGATTTCTCAACCATAAACAATAGGCTTATGCAAAAAATGTCTTACCTATTTCATCTACTTCTACTCTGTTTCATCGGACAGAGCCAAAATACACTCACGGAAACTATAGAAGCCAACGTGCATGCAGCAAAAGAAGTACTAGAGGTGTTTCCAAAAGAGCAGGTTCAGTCAGCATTCTCAGATCTAGACCGCTATCGCTGGAGCAATCTACCCGTTTTTTTACATCCTAGAAAAGGGGTGAATTTGGAGCAGATGACAGCAGTGCAAAAAAAGGTAACGCAAAAACTGCTGCAAGCGGCTTTGAGTGAAACGGGTTATTTGAAAGCAAATTGGATTCTTTGGCTGGACGAGCGCAGAAAAGCAGAAATGAAAGCGGAGGGCAGTGAGGTGTACGAGCATTACGGGCAAGGCAAATTTTGGCTAAGTATCTTCGGAACGCCTGCCAAAGATCAAGATTGGGCTTGGCGATTTGAAGGGCATCATCTTTCGATCAATGTAACTTTTAAAGAAGGAAAAATCTATGTGACACCACTATTTTTGGGCGCGCATCCAACTGTGGTAGCCGATGGTCCGTTTGCGGGTTTAGAAGTTATGGGAAAAGAGACAAGGCTGGGCAATGAACTTTTTGGTAGTTTGAGCAAAGAACAAAAAACAAAAGCGATCATCCAATCAACGGCTTATGATGATATTTTGACTAGGACTGCAAAAGAAAGGCATATTAAAGAAATACGAGGGCTGAAAGTAGCTGAAATGACGGAATGGCAACAGACTCATATCAAAGCAATTGCCACTACTTATTTTTCTAATTTTAAAGCAGCGATTGTGTATTCTTATTTGGGAAAAATAGACTCAGCACCATTGACTTTTGCTTGGGCAGGCACAGGAAATTACGAAGATGGCATTTATTATCGTATTCAAAGTTCAGATTTTATCATTGAATACGACCATCGAAAAAAGGATATTGGACATATTCATTCTGTTTTTTATGATATTAAAGAAGCATTTGGTGGTTCTTAGCAGAGAAGAGAAGGGCTTTGGGTAATTACCATCGCTTTTAGGCTTTCATCTATCCAATTGCATCAACGCACAAACTTCCTTTCCAAAACACTTTGATTCCCAAGTGCGTCGCTTACTTCTATTCGCAATTGATGCTCTCCTTTTCCAATGCGTTCATCGAAGCGGTGGATGATGCGTTGGGTTTTGGCATCGTGTTCCATTAAAATCCATTGACCGTCCACAAAGGCTTGATATTGAAGGGATTTAGCAGTGCCGCCTGTTCCAAAATTATCCCATATTTTAAAGCTCATCTGACTTTTACCGCGCATATTATTGCTGAAATTATTAGGACGAATACTCGGTGGAATCGTATCTATCATTATGTAATAGTCACCCAATGTCCTTGCTTTTGCCCATAGTCTTTCGTTTTTCCATTCATAGCCAACATTGGTGATGTCGCCGTCTTTATCGCAATACGCAACGAAGGCTTTGTTTTTCATGCTTGCTGCTAGCTTGGTCGGACGAATGGCAATATCAAAAGAACGATGCACGGGCGTTCGGTAGTCATGAATTTGATGCACCGCAGAATGAATATTATCCGAATCTTCGAGCGTCATTTGATAATTGAGGTATAGATTTTCGTAAAAACTGCCTTTTGGAAAATAGACGTAGAGCTGTCCGTTGTCTATTGCATTTTCATCGGAATAGGGTAGGAAATAATTAAATTTTTTGGGTGGCGCGTCTGCTTTGGGGCGATATTTCAGCCAAAAAATGGCTTTGGAAAGATTACCCGCTATATCTTCTGAAAGCAGTGTGATTTTTGTGGATGCTTCGTCTTGCAAACGAACGACGCCTTCCTTTTTCACCTCCTCGTAAATGCTCATTTCATTGCCTGGCAAAAGATAGCAACGATTGAAATAGCTCTTCTTAGTCACTCGATCTTCATAATCTAAATGGGCATTGATGTAACGGCGTTCATCGAAGGAAAAAGTCTCCATTTTAAAACGAAATCGCAAGTCTTCTTCTTGCAACATACTAACTTGATAAACACCATTCCAATTGCTTGCACCGTCGAATTGATCGTAAGTTTTCAAAGCCACGCCTACTTCTTTGCTTGGAGTGTAAATGGTATCGCCTCTGACTTTGTGGTGCTTGCCCGAAGCAATCAGGTCATAAGATTTCGCGCCTATACTTTCTCGTTGATGATTCAAACCAAAAATGCGAACTTGATTCATCATAGGTCGGCGAGTGTCCTTTACTTTTATACCGAAAAGAAGAGGGTTAATCGGTTTTTCCGTTCGCGAATCCCTGATTTCAAAGTGAAGGTGCGGCCCGCCTGAACTGCCTGTATTGCCCATTTTTCCAATCCTTTCGCCTTTTTGAAAACTAAATTGCTCTGCCTGTGGAAATAGATCAACGGAAAAAGATTGTTGTTCGTACTGTTTCGATTTGACGTAAGATGCGATGGCTGGTGCAAATTCAAGCAAGTGCGCATAGACCGTCGTGTAGCCGTTTGGATGCTTGATATAAAGCGCGTTTCCGTAGCCGCCTGCTTGCACTTTTATTCTTGATACGTAGCCTTCGGCAGCCGCTACCAATGCATCGCCCGTGCGCCCTTTTGAAGATTTTATATCAATGCCCGCATGAAAATGGGTGCTTCGCAATTCTCCGAAAGTACCAGAAAGCAGTACTGGATGTTCGACGGGTGCTCGAAAATAATCAGTTGGATACTTTGGGCTTTCGGAAGCACTGAAAAGCAGAAAAGAAAGGAAAAGCAGTAGGCAAAAGCGCATGGAAAAGGATTCGTTTTTTATTAATATATTCTTAATTTGGAACGACTAAGCCTTCCTGATTGTTTCCTTGTACGAAAATACTTTTTTGTTGTAATAGTGCGAACTTGCTTTCATTTATTGAGCAACAACAAATGAAGTTGACCTGCACGAAAGTAGTATTAAATTGGAACTTTCTTTCGTCCTTACTTGTTGTTAAAAAAAATCAACAGAAGTAAAAAGTACTTCTTTCAATTTGAAAATATGGGGACGTAATGGCATCGACAGGAACGTCAACTGTTTAGTAAGCATGTCGGAGCATGTTTGTTCACTCCGTCAACAAATGACACTCAACACTTTTATATGGCAACAGACAGTATGCCATGGCAGCCTAAGACTAGGTCTTAGTATGCTTTTGTGCCCTACGCTTGACACCTGATATATAGCGTACCGCACATCAACCAATCTTCAGGTTAGCTGTACTAAATGCTTTGGTAGTACGGTGAAATAAAGAAGATAAGGTAGTCGTATGGGTCTGTTTTCAAACCTTTCGACTGCTCGAAAATCTCAATTGAAAACTAAGCATGTAGAAGGCTAAGTAGTGCTTTCTCTGGACGCGAGTTCGACTCTCGCCGTCTCCACTTTTAGGGAAGTTGTAAAATATAATCTACCCGTTTTTGATTTTCTCACAAACGACTACTGCTTTGCTCATCAGTTATGTTTGCCTCAGGTGGATGTTCCTTCTTCGCGCCTTGTATTCGTTCGCGATAATTCTCAAAAAAATGGGTATCTTATTCATGACAAATTCCTTTACATCACCAAAAATAATGGTACAGAAGTTAGATCGGGAAATTAGGGTCTTCTTATAAAATATTTTTTGCCACGAATGCACGAATAAAAATTATCTATACTGCAAACAGGATAAATTTGTGCAAACGAATATGCCTGTTTATCGCGCCTCACGCATCAGGCGCGATAAACAAAAAAGAAAAT
>JBCCRX010000259.1:0-9897 GCA_039201015.1 Bacteroidota bacterium
TCATTGCTTAAGCCCCAAAAAGTTTCCTCCTCTGGATAAATTTCATAAAAAAAGAGGGCTTGATCGCTAGGATGTTTTGCTTTATCAAAAACAGCGGTTTTTTTACTTATTAATCGTTGCCCATCGAACTCAATGATCTCCAAGCCGTTTTTTTCTCCATATACATATAGTATCTTTTTGCTTTCCGTCCATACGCCTTTTGCCTTCACAATGGAGAAGTCTGTTGGAACTGCAATAGAATTATTTTCCTTTAAATCGGTACTATATTCATAGAGCGTATCACCAGCAGCCCCCAATAGCACTTCATCGTTAATACAAAAAATGTGATGAATTGCTTTGTTTTCATTGCTTCCAAGACTAATTTTTTTGAAATTTCCTTGTTCTGGGAGGTACACATTTATTGCCTCGTTGGTCGCAAACCATATATTTTTATTCTTGTCTTCAAAAAAGTCACTTTGTATCGTACCTCCTCCTAAGGAAGGCTCGTCATTGGGATTATTTTTAAAGACTTGTACAGATTTTCCTGTAAACAAATTCAGTCCATCCAAAGAGCCTATCCAGATATTGCCTCCACTGTCAGGATACAGGGCTTCATTCGTGCTTTGAGACAATCCTTCCGTAGAAGTCAATTGATGAAAATACAGAATTTTATTCTGTCCATAGACAGGCTGAAAAGCAAAATATATCACAGCACTGATAAAGAAAAGACTTGGTCTCCGTTTCATACAATTATTGTTAGGAGGAAAATCACAGTTCGACAAGTGTTCAAGGCTGTACTTTGATCTTTAACGAAAAGATGGTTAAATCATTTGTGTCTCCTTGATAAATTTAGTGAAAAGAGAAATCTGTTCAATTTTTCCTGTAGAAGTAGAAAGGTTTTTCCTGTAAAAGCAAGTAAAACTCAAAAAGCACTAGTGCGACTAGACCGAATTAATTGATACTTTTAAATCGCCTTTAGAGCATGTTTGGAGCATTATCTTCCTGTAAACCAATATTTTACGAACTTGACTTTGAAAATTATAGCTCGTTTATCCCGATAAAGTCGCTATAATTTTCTTCGTCAAACCGTGTCCGCCTTAGGCGTGAACCGCAAACTACTGATTTACAGTTCAATCCTGCTCCAAACATGCTCTTAAACGTAATGATAGCAAGGTTTCTAATTATCATTTACTTATGACTTGATCTACTAGATACAAGCGTTTTTTGTAAAAAAAACTAAGCCTTATATGTTCTTAAGTGTCCTCAAGTGTTTCAGAAAACATCCTACATTGAATTTTATAAGAAAACCCTTTTTAGATAGAGTAGTGATTCGGTGAAACACTGCTCACCAAACCACTACATCAAAAAATAGTCAAGGAATCAAAACCTACTGCCTAAATTTTAACCGTCTCCCCTATTTCTAAATATTCCAATTATACGTTCACTATTAACAGCAAAGAGATAGCCCAAAAGTGCGGCAAGGATTAGAATTAGAATTTGCAACCATCTGGGAATACCATCTTTTTCCACATCAACACGGTAGGCAGAGGACAAACTTATTTCTTGCGCTAATGATTTACTGAGCGGTCTTTTCCAATAGGGAGGACAATGTGGACGATAAGAATAAGCAACCGATGCCTCCGTGACCGTATTGCTGAGTGGAGGTGCTGGCAACGGTCTAAATATTAGCGTACGATGATACTCAGGATCGCCGAGAGTATCACTGACGGTATTGACGGAACGCTCAATAATAATTCCTTCTTGTGGTCTCGTATTTCCTGGATACCATCCAGTACCCTTTGCTAAAGTATTATACGTTACACGATCTAAAAAAACTAGATCAAACTCTCTGCTAGCCGTGATAATGTGAGGTGAAATAAAGCTACTAGTATCTATTGTTGCCCCCGCAGGTGTAGAGCCTGCATCTACTTCAAAATAAGCTCCAGCAGTGGCAGGACTGGGCAAAAATTCAGAATCTAAAGCATCTGATAATTCGCGCGCAGGATCAAATTTGTAGAATTGAATTTCATCGGGTTGATTATTGACAATTTTGTACAAAGTCAATACGACGCGAAAGCCTTCTGTGATGAAATGATAATCCGTTGGACCACCCGTTCCTTGATCTTTCATCATCGGAATGAAACAAAAACCCGCAATTTTAAAGCCTTGCCCTTGATAAGCAGGGTCGTTATTGTAGGCTTGTATTAAATTTTGGAACAATTGGTGGTCTATTTCAACTTCAAATCGTTTTATGTCTCTTTCGATGAAAGTTATCTCAGTTTCTGTATTGTTTTTCAGTACTTTACGTTTGAAAGCAATACCTGGAACAGCAGCTTCTGCTACAAACAAGAAAGTCATTCCGAAGGACAATATAATCGTCAAAACACAACGAAGGGCAATCATGTCAATCAATATTTAGTGAATTAAAAAGGGTCTTCAGCCACCAAGAAAAGAATGTGATTTTCTCCTTTCACAAGATTTCCTGAAGAGCCAATAGAAATTTAACACTACAAAATTATTGACTTTATCTCAATTATGCTATGTAACTTTAGTTTATGTCTTGGAACAGCTTCCACCACCCCTACCCTACTACAATTATATTTGCTGTTTATGGAACGTGAAATAATTAAATCGGCTGTAGCATCTACTGTTTACTCAATTCAATAGGAATCAAAACAGCATTGTTGTCTTCTTTCAGTTCTTGGTAATTATTTTTTGGATCGACGACCAGATAGAGGTAGTACATCCCATTCTTGGTGTTTTCGGGTAATTGTATAAACTGTCCTTCGTAATAAGTACCATAATAATCTATGCCCCCAACGGAAATGCCTTGAACGCTTTGATTGCAACCCGCATAAGCACCTAAACCGAAGTTGGGAAGATTGACTTTCCCGTATTTTCGATGATTAGATTCACAATTCCCCAAAAACGCATTACACTTATTGGAATCCATTAGACAATAACTGACTTTTTCGCTTTTTCCTATCACTTTCCATTTTTTAGGATTCTTAGTCCACCACTTTTTTTTCAACAATAAAAAATCGACCCAATCTTCTGCATGATAGTGGTTATGACCTGGCTTATCATCATAATAAACAGTGCCGCCGACTGCCGTGACATAGTACAAATCTTTTCCTGTACGGGCGTATATATTTTGTAATACTCGTTGTTGGCTTTTTTGACCACTTGGACAAGTAATTTCCCCTTCTACGGGCGTTTCTCCACAAAACCACTGATCGAAACCTACAATTTCTAGAGGTCCCGCACCGATATTTGCCATACCCGTACCAAAGCGAATTTGTCGAGCATAATCAGGATGCTGTTCATCAAATTCTTGAATGGACGAAGCCGTCAAATCAGGAATGATGACCAAGTCTGGTAGCAAGGCACAATCTACATTTTCTTCAGGACAGGCACAATGCTGAATCTGCTCTAGCGTGCAAATCGACTTTTCTTCACACACGGCTTCTGCTGAAAAAGTGATTCGGAAATCAACGACCTCCCCTACTGCACCTTCTTTTAAATCTTCTACAATCAAATACCAAAAACCATTGGGATTTTGACCATTGTTGAATCGCTCAATCAAGCCGTCCGCGATGTATTCTCCTGTGAAAGGACTCTCCGATTGATAGATGAAACCATTGAAGCCATTGGAATGGAAACAGGTATTGGTATATCGCTTTCCATTTTCACCACCATTTCGATTGCTCAACCAAAAGTTGCTGCCATCAGGAGACATTAAGGATATTTTCAGATCAGAAAGCCTTGCGTGTTCAATGTTTAAACACACTTCCGCTAAGCCAAATTTGCAGTTGATTTCAGTTGGTAAAGCTGATATTTCTATTGGGTACAAATTTCTATGAAAATAGCCTTTATAATCGTCAATCGAACTGCCTTTCTCCCAAAAGGTCTGTCCAAAGGCACAAAGTTGAATAAAAATAAACAAGGAGAAAAGCAGTTGTTTTTTATAGGAGTGAGAAATTAAGTATAAGAAGTCAGAAATCAAACGCAAAGTACCTTATTATTAGTAATTTGAAAAATGTTGAGATATATCATAATTCATGTTAGGCAAAATACCAAATTGCAAATGACACAAAGTGCTACTTGTTTACAAATCGTCGGCTTCGACAGCCACTCTAATTCAAAACACGGCAGCTTTGACAAGCTGCTAGATTTCTCTTACTAAAGCATACTAGTGCGTAACATCAGTCATAATGAAGTTGACCGCATTCGACTTAGAGTTGCCCATTATCAAAAGCCCAAATTGATAATCTTACGTCTATTCTTTCACCAAACGAAGCGTCTGCACTTCACGTCCTGATATCATTTCAACAATGTATATATTGGTGCTTTGTGGCGGTAATTGAATCTCGTAGCGATTGGAGCCTTGAAGTCTTGTTTGTTTCAATAACTGTCCTGTACTAGAAAAAATATTCAGTGTGAAGGCAGTCTGATCTTCTTTTTCTACGACCACAAAATCTTGCTTGGTCGGATTTGGAAATAGACGAAGCGTTTTTTCATGAGCACCTACTACAAGTATTTTCGAATATTCATAAGTTTCATCTAAATCTACCATTTTCAAACGGAAGAATTTATCTCGGTCTGGTTGTGCATAAGGCTGAGATTGATAGATTTGATCTACAGTTTCAAACATAATCTTCTCTATGGGTCGAAAATCTTTACCATTCTCGCTTTCTTCGATTTCAAAGTGCGAAAAATTCACTGCATCTGCTATGCCCCATTCTAGGAAAAATCGCTCTTCGGTTTTATTTTTTAATTTGAAAAAGAGAAGCGTTACAGGCAAGGTATTACAATCCACTGCTACGGTGTAACCGACAACTTGGCTACAATTGTTGTTATCAAAATCATTGATATTATCTACTCCTGGAGAACTATCGCAGAAGGTGATGCCCGAACTAATATTTCCCGTGCTGCACTGCCCTAAAGTAGAAGTGCCATCTACGCCCACCAGTAAAGTCCCACCAAGACCTGCTTGATTGGTCATGGTCAAATCGCCTCCTATATCCAAAAATCCTGAACCAGTAGGTCCTTGATCTTGTAGCAGCGCATCACCATTTACAATGAGTTTACCGTCTATTTGCATTACACCGCTGGATTTAAGAGTCATCCTGAAATCATCCGTGGTAACCATTCCTGTGCTAGTGATTTCCGCTCGTCCGTGATTGTAGTATTCTCCCGTCACATTGACCATTCCTGCAAAGGTCAATTTTCCTTCATTATTTTCCAGTCCATTGTCAAAATTAGCGAGACCACCCTCTTCTACTATTAAGGAGCCGCCGCTATTAGCAGGACCATCGCCGAGTACGGTCACCATTTGCGCGGCGTCCCATTGGCTGCCCGATTTAACGTTGATCTGTGCTTGGTTAGTAATTTGAAAGTTGGAAGTCGTGACGAGTTGCGCCCCATTTTCCAGATTAATCGTTCCGCTATTAAGGCTATTGGCACTTGTTGATAATGTACCAAAGACATTGATTGTGTTGTTACTCCCTGATAGGTTGGATGTATTCCATGTTGCTCCTGCCTCTATGCAGACCGTTCCATTGTTTAGATTCTGAATATTTCCAGTAAATGTTGCACCATTTTTGATGCAAACTGTTTGTCCATTGCTCGCATTGATATTTCCGCTTTGATTGCTACTAATTGTAATATCACAAGAGGCTGGACACTGTGCAAATAGAAAAGGTAAATAGCCCAAAAGAAAGATCATAAAAGATGTAAGTGTTCTTAAGTTCATTGCTAGTTGTTTGAATTGAAATAAGAGTAAGCCGAAACTCTCAATCGACATAATTTATTGAAAGAATAAGCTTATCTGTACTTCGTAAAGTAATTGATAAGTACTAGCGTAGCCGAAATAACACAAGGGTTTGGGGCTTTGATCTTTTGCTGTTTGCAAGCACTAGAAAACGAGCCATCCACTTAAGGCGAATGACCAATCTTTGAAGCACCAGCGAACAAATCAAACATATATTCAGGTAGATGGAAACAGTTCAACCGAAATCTATAGGGCTTTTCTTGAACTGTGAGAAACAATGCCGTTGAACCAAAGAAGGGAGAAGTGTATGCTTGACTATTAGGTTTTACGAGAGTGTATCGAAAATATTTTTTGGCTTTTCTCTCGCCTCAGTCGGGTTGGGGTAAAAAAGCAGAAATTGATAAAACGAATTTTTATAAGAAAGCCCTCTAATGTTTACTAAGTGAAGTCTTGTACAGATTTGGTAAGGCTTCATTTGGTAAATGCTGAAATTATTAATTATTCATATTTTTGATTAGTGGTCAACTACTAGGACACCCAATAGAATTTAGGTACTCACTTTTTACCTAATTATAGAAGCAAATGTATAAATTTTTTATATAAAAATAAATATTGTGACACAAAAAATATATAAAATTTAACTGTACTAACTTCTGCAACTTTGTTTTCAATACAACAAACCTCCGATGCTTCTAGAGCATCGAAGGTCTATGATTTCTTTCCCATTTGCTAATCCATAAAAACATCGAAAACTTGAACTCACACCTTATCCGCAAGCTGTTTTAAATGTTCGCCTCCCTCTATATCTACATTCCAATCGACTAAATCTTCCAATTTGAATAAGCCTTCTAGCGATAGCAAGACGAAGTTTTCTTTTCCTTGTACGAGCATGACAATATCAGTCACATGGGTCTCATTTTCTCGCAGCAAAAATTTGATATGACTACCCTTATCACGGACTTCAATCAAGTCCTCGAAGTGATCTTTGTGCAACTTATTTAAAAAAGTCTGAAGTTCAGCAGAAGAGACAAGCTCACTTTGTTCTGAACTCAGCAAGCGCAGACGTGTGATTTTATTTTTCACGCGTTCGCCCGTCGATTTTTTGGTGAAAGCAGAAGTCAACTGCAACGTCCAATCATTTAGATTTAGACTATTGACGTGGGCTGCTTCCGCATATTTTTCAATGAAATTTTCGATGCATTTGGATTGAGCGGTACTTGAAAAATGACATAGTAATAGCCCTGCAATCATAAGGATCATTCTCATGTTTTAGATATTTAAAGTATTGTGAATAAGTAAGTTAAGACTTGGTTAGAGGTTGTTGTGATAGGGCGTTCAGCATTTATAGCTTTCAAGAAATTGAAATGAAGCAGGTACAAAACTAATTCTGCATAGACTCATTAATCACTGCGCTTAAATCATCTAAGTGCATTTTGGTTTTCAAACTAAGCAAAGTAAAATCCTCCTCCTCTTCTGCAAGGATGACTACATTTCTAATCCAATTCTTACGCTCTCTAATTAGAAAACGAAAATCGGTATCTTCTGAGCGAACACTCATTAATTCTTCAAAGCCTTCTTTTGCGAGATCATCAAATAAAGTAATGATGTGTGAATACTTGACACGCCGTTTTTCACCTGTCAAAACTTTTAGCTTCTTGACATCCTTCAATAACTCCATAGACAATCGACCCATTTCATCCTCCGCTTCTATTTGAGCAACGGAAGCCGCAAATTGGATTAAAAATCCAGGTACACTGACATTGACTAGCTCAGTCCTATGCTTATATTTTTCATAGAAATCATCCAAGCTAGCAGTTTGCGCATTTAGGGTAAAGCAAATTGTGCTCAATAGTACAATAAAACGTAATTTGTTCATATCGATTGAAAATTTAGCAGCTCTTGATTCTTATTCGTTAAAAGAATTTTGTAGCTCAGAAACCTTTTTTAAATTGATTTTACCGACAAAACTCATAAGAACAAAGCTCTCTTTTCCACCTACAAGCATCAACAATTCATTGACGATATTGCCTTCTGCTTCGTCTTTTACCAATACTTGCACATTACTTTTTTTCTTGCTCCGAACGCTCATCAAAATTTCATAGCCCTTCGTATCAATCTTTTTGGTTGCTTCCTCGTAAAGCGTATCTATATCTTCGTCCGCTATTAAAATCCGAAGTCCGCGCAAATCTTCTACCGTCGCCATGACCGCTTGTGCCTCGTTTTCCTCCAAGTCCCAATCCACATCCATTCTTTGAATCATCTGAAACATTTTTGGGCTGATATAAACCACCGTAAAGCGTTCATCCTCCAAGTACTGATTGAAGTATTGAGAAATGGCGTCTGCCTGTGCGTTCAGCATGCTCCCAAGCATACAAAAACAGGCGACGAGTAAGGCATAAGACCATTTTTTCATAATCGTTAAGTTATATTTAAAAGTGTTTAAATTAGTTTGAGGTTGTTCGGTATAGAAGGGTTTTCTTATAGAAGCAAGTAAAACTTAAAAAGCAATAGACATACACCGTTTTTTGCAAAAAAAATTAAGTCTTACGTGTTCTTGAGTGTCCTTAAGTGTTTCAGAAAATGTCCTACTTTATATTTTAACAGCTACAAAATAGCGAATTGGATTTTATAAGAAAACCCTATTCGGTATAGTTTGAGATTGTTCGATTAGTTTGGTGTATTTCAGTGGTGATTATTCACAAAAATTTTTAACTCGCTCGAAAGGGTTGAAAAATATACTTTCTACTTCTTAAAAATATTATTGTGAATAAAGTCTAGTGAAAAGCAATTTTCAATTTTTAATTTTCAATTCTCCATTTTCCCTTTTTTTTGCACACCAATCAAATCCCCGATTTCGATCATACGATCGAGTTCTTTGGCAGCTTGTTGTGCACCACCGTTGAGCTGATCTGAAAGTAATTGTAGCGCAGATAGCGTTTGTTTGAGGGCTTCTTCTGGATTCTCTGGCTCGTATTGCGACCAATCAATTTGTGCAATAGCATCTTCTTTTGTCGTATAACCAGAATACCACCAAATGCTTAATACCAGAGCAATAGAAGCTGCGATACCCAATGCCCAGCGGAATGGTTGTTTTCTAGGCTTCATTTCTCTTACTACCGCATCGCTCCAAGGCATCGTATCTGCTTCGCGTTGGATGTTTTTAGCTGCTTTGAAATACTGAAACATGGACTGATAAGGAAGCAGATGATCCGCTATTTCAGACTGCTGAAAATAGTTTTTCAGGACTTGTTCCTCTTCCATCGAAGTCCCGCCTTCAAAGTATTGGTTCAGGAGTTGTTCTATATATTTTGTATCTTTCATATCATATTGATTTTGCCTTTTGTCAATAAGGCTTGTACACTTTTCCTTGCACGAAAAAGATTGACTTTTACTTGATTTAGCGGTATGGCTAGTTGCTCTGCAATTTCTTGATAGCTGTATTCCTCTATATCTCTCAAGTGCATCACCATACGTTGTTTTTCGGGCAATTGCTGCATTGCTTTTTCGACCATGGCAAAAGTATCTTGTCGCTCCACCAATTCCTCTGGATTGGCTAGATCGGTCTCCAAGTCCACCAACTGACTCACATCTTCGCTCTGTTTCCGCATCCGCAATTTATCTATTGAGACGTTTCGGGTCATACGCACACTCCAAGCTTCTATATTGGCGATTTGCTGCAAACGCGTCCGTTGGTGCCACAACTTAATCAAGACCTCCTGTACCACATCTTCCGCTTCTGGCGCATTGTTCATCATTCGCAGCGCAAAGCGATAGAGTTTATCCTGAATCGGTGAAATCGTATGTTTGAACTCTTGTCTTGTCATCTCGCCTCGGAGACGAAGCGAAAAGAAGGAATGTTACAAAAAGCTTTAATTTTTCTTTTGGGATTATTTGTCAAGGTGCTAAAAGCAGGGAGAAAAAAGCGAGATTTGCGCCTTATTTATTTTAATTTTGAGAAGCGAGAAATTCCTTAGAATTTCGAGCTTCAAAAAACCTATTTGCCGCCGTCTTTGACGGCGGCGAATAGGTTTTTTGAAGCTCGAAATTCTAAGGAATTTCTCGCTTCTCAAAATTAAAATAAATAAGGCGCAAATCTCGCTTTTTTCTCCCTGCTTTTAGCACCTTGACAAATAATCCCAAAAGAA
>JBCCRX010000260.1:0-9881 GCA_039201015.1 Bacteroidota bacterium
GGAAATTAGTATATAGCTTGATTTCACAAATTTAATTATATCAAAGATACATAAAACACGTCAAAACAGAGTTAACTTATTGATTATCAGATATTTAATTTTTTGTAAAAATCGTGCTTCAAAAATTAAAACATACTCTTACACACCCATGTAGCGATACGAAATTCATAATCAGTTCTTCAAATAATAGCGTAAATCCACTATTGGGGCGAGACCAAGGAACGCTTAGGGTTTCCACATAGCTATCCGCCCCTTTTCCATATTTGAATTTTGGCACTTCACAATGTATATAACATGGATACTGAAATAAATCTAAATGACGCCATTTGCGTATCTCTACATCATGTTTCGTCCCTACTATAGAATTACTATTCGTTGGACGATAGGATGACGATACTTCAACATAGATATGTATGCCGTTTTCTTCTGCTTGATCTTGATCAATATTTGTAATGCTGTAAGGATCAGATGTACATAATATTCGTTCGAAAAATACTGATGTTTCCATCCAACAAATTTACAATTTTTGTATCTTTACTATGATACCTCATGAAAACCCACCCATATCACTTTGAGCCAAAAGTTCTTTTTACCTTCCATAGAAATAACTCAAAGTGCTAATTTCCTATTAAATGAACTATTCATTCGTGCATTCGTAGCTATTTTTGCGCTCAGTTCAGAAAACCGTTCATCCAGTACTTAGCTTTGATCGAATTGAACGTATTGCTTATACTTCTCCTAGGTAGCGAATATCTGTCGGTACAGCACTACCACCTTCATCTTCCAAGCTGATGGCAAAAATAGTCGCTGCTGCAACATAATCGACTTCGATGAAAGCATCGGCTAGATCAAAAACGCCCATGCTTTCTGGGGCAGAAGTGTCGATGAACCAAAGTTGATACTGCTTGCCAGCGGGTGGTGGTGGGAGCTGACTGACATCCAAGTAGGCGATTTCATCGGCAGCATTTCGGTGAATGGCAGCATAGACTGGCGAATTTTCTTGCCGCATGATCGTAGTGGCATTATCGGGATTCGTCAAAACGGCTAACTTCTCTTCTAAAAAAGTTATTCGACTACTTAGACTATCGCAAGTAGCTTGTTGTTGTGCAAGTGCCTGTTGTGTTTGTTCCAACGCTGCTTGTGTTTTTTGATTTTGCTGATTCAAATAGACCGCAAATCCACCCAAAATTGCCAGCGCAACACCCATTAGAATGGGTAAAATTGAATAAGTCGTTTTTTCCTTTTTGGAAGTTAAAGAACTAGTAGTAAGATCGCTTTGCAGAGCATCAATCTTCCCTAAAATGGATTCGGATTGTCCTGCTCGTAGTGGAATAGCATTCGCTTGTGCGTACTGCATCAGGGCGTCTTCGAGCGCATCTAGTTCCGCTCGAATTTCAGGATAGCGGGCAGCATTCTGTTTTACTTCCAAACGTTCTTGTTTGGAGAGTCCATTCAGCACATACTGCTCTAAAATTCCTGATGATATGTATTCCTGGACGTTCAAATTAGCTTAAATATTCAATAATTGATTGAAGAATTAAAAACGTTAATAAATCGGATGAAGATAACATTTTGCGTAGTTCCCGCAAAGCAATCCTCACCCTTGATTTTACAGTACCAAGTGGAATATCGAGTTCTTTCGCCGCTTCTTGTTGTGTGTAACCTTTGAAGTAGAGAATGTCTATGACTTGTGTGTACTTTTCATCTAGTTGATGAATCACATTTTGCAAACCACTATCTTGGACTTGCATTTCCTCGCTGTACGTTGCATTGTCATGTACGTTGGTGTCGAGGGATTTGGATTTTTGATGTATCTGGAACTTTTTTGATCTTATTCGATCAATTGCTGTATTTCTGGCAATATTGAGCAGCCAAGTAAACAATCTACCTTTGCTGGGATCGTAGCTCTTTGCGTTCTTCCAAACTTTCACAAAAGTATCTTGCAATACTTCCTCCGTCACTTCTTGCGATCCAACAATTTTATAAATCACACCTTGAAGTGCAGCACCATATTTGGGCAAGATCGCTTCGATCGCTGCCCTTGCATCCGTAGATAATAGTAATATGATGTTGCTGTCTTCCATGAAAGTTTTCGTGCTGCTAGATAGCCAATGGTAAAGATAGCTTTTTTCTGTTAAAAGAAAACAAAAGTAGTGCAATGGAAACTTTTTCTAAAAAAATCATCCAAGCGAAATCCAAACCTACTACTCTACTCGTAAGTATGGGTGAAAATGAGAAATTTTATTCCTACAGTTTTGATGAAATTGCTCCAGCACTCACACTAGATTGAAAACAGCCAAGCTGTTTTTGACTTATTATTTTTCAAAATTAAATTTTCCATATGTTTAAGATTCACCTACTTGTAGCAATGCTGCTCTGTTTACTCTATTGCCCGTTAAACACGCAGGCACAATGTGTCAGTACAACGGTTACTTCTCCAAACGGCACTAATCCTATCCGAATTACTGTCGGCGACGGCATTCCCGATGTCATTACTTACGAACGCAGCGACGCGGGCGATTCCGACTATGCTTATGCGATCACCGACGGCAATTTCAACATTTTAAAGGTGGTTGGTGAGGAAGAAAATAGCATGGATTTTGATGATTCGGGCGAAGGTGCTTGCTGGGTTTGGGGATTTTCCTATACGGGCGACATCACGGCAGAAATGGGCGATTTTGTTTTTCGCACCCAATTTTCGACAGGCTGCTGGCAGATTTCTCGTACCGCCATTAGCCTAATTCGTACTGCTTCCAATGCAACATTGGTCAGCCAATTGTACGCCTCTTCCAATACGCAAGGACTGGTCGGTGTATATAGCATTTTTGATGATAATTCTACCCAAAAACGCACTTTTACCAGCGCAGGAGCGGATGCAGATGGTATCTTTTTTGACCAGAACGAAGATGTCGTTTATCAAGTAGATCGCTCTAATAATGCAGTACAAGCCTACAGCAATGTCAATGGAAGCGGCTTCAATCCAATGACGACGGCTACTTCTACTTCTGATTTTTCCAATGGTAGAGAATTAGCAATCATGGGCGATCAATTGATCGTAGCACAAGATGCCAATGACAGCAACGGCGGCAATCAATTTTACATCTACGATTACAGTTCGACTTCTTTTACTTTGAATAAGGTATATGATGCTGATATTAATCTTTGGGGCATTCATGCGGAAGGCAGTACACTCTACGCCATTGAAGATAATACGAATCGCTTAGCAATCTACGAGAACTTTTTGGATCAAGCTGCAGGTACAATTACCGCTACGGCAAGTATCGAGATCGAAGGCATTGTGCGCACGCACGGCATCACTTATGATGCTGCGACGGATATGATGCTACTGACGGATGTGGGCGCGGCGAGTAGTCCAGAGGATGGTACATTCACCGTGATTAAAAACTTTGGAGCAGCCAGTGCAGACGGATTCGTGAGCTTAGCAGAACAAATCGTAGTAGCTGGTGATGCCACCAAGCTTGGTAATCCCGTAGATATTGCTTATGACGATGATCGTAGAATCATTTTCATCGCTGAACGTGCCAATGGCGGCGGACGGATTTTAGGATTTTCCATGCCCGCCACGAACGGCAATTTTGCGCCTATTTTTGATGATGCCTTTGCAGGGGCTTCTGCGGTTTATTTTGCAGGCGAAACACCCAGCACAGCAGCTACCATTGCTCAGGTATTCGCTTCTTCTAATACGGCAGGAACGATTGGTGTATTCGATGTGAAAGCCGATAATGCAGTGATGATGAGTAGTTTCGCGAGTGTGGCTGCCGATGCGGATGGTATTTTTTATAGCAAAGCACTCGATGTTTTGTACCAAGTCAATCGCACGGATAATGTGGTCAATGCTTACAGTACAGTTTCCGTCAATCCGACGCTTACAGCTACCTCTACCGCAGATTTTTCCAACGGACGAGAACTAGTTATTAGTAATGGAAAGCTAGTAGTTGCACAAGATGCCAATGACAGTAATGGCGGTAATCAATTCTATATTTATAATGTCAGTCCAACGGCCATCATACTAGATAAGGTTTATGATGCTGACATCAATCTTTGGGGAATGCACGCCGAAGGCAGTACGATCTATGCCATTGAAGACAACACGAATCGCTTAGCCATTTATGAAGACTTTTTCGATCAACCCGAAGGTGCGATTTCTGCTACCGAAAGCATCGAAATTGAAGGGATTGTACGTACGCACGGTATCACTTATTACGCCGCTACGGACTTGATGATTTTGACCGATGTGGGCGCAGCAAGTAGCCCCGATGATGGTACATTCACGGTCATCAAAGACTTCGAGGCGGCTAGTGAGGATGGTTTTGTAAGTTTGGATGAACAAATCGTAGTGGCGGGTGCGGCTACGCTTTTAGGAAATCCTGTGGACATTGCTTACGACGCAGTGAGTGATATGATTTTTGTAGCGGAACGAGCCAATGGTGGCGGTAGAATTTTAGGCTTCACCATGCCTATGGCATCTGGCAATATTGCACCTAATTACAGTGCCGACTTCGCAGGCGCTTCGGCAGTCTATTTGTCCAGCGAGGACATGGAAAATATACCCAACAGTCCGTCCGTAGGGAATAGCGAGTTCAAAATCATTGATGCCTTAGAATTATATCCCAATCCAGTAAGTGATGTGCTTACTTTGAATTGGGAAGAAACTTCCGAGACGGAACAAGCTGTTTTGCGCATCTTCAATTTGAGTGGACAACAAGTCCATGAAAGCACGATGAATGCACAAGATCGAAATCGAATGACGCTAAATGTCGATCATTTGCCATCGGGCATCTATCAAGTAGTTTTGGAACAAGGTACTTCTAGTTTGCAGCAGCGTTTTGTGAAGCAATAAAAGTGAAACAATTATTACACGAGTGACAGATGGGCTTCTCTATTCAATTGAGTAGAGAAGTTTTTTATGCTGCTATTCGTTCTAACAATTTTGCCCTAAGTGCTTCTAAAATTCGTACAATGTCGTAAATGTCTTCTTGACTAGCAGAGTAGTCCTTGCTGATGGTATATTCTTTGTCTTTCAATACCATGAAATACCAAAATCTTCCGACTACATAGCAACCATAAACAGGTCTATCATCACCGTTGTGGTGTTGTCCGACTAGCATAGCTGCTAAGTTTTGAGCAATCGGATCACCACTACTATCAATATCCTTTTTATATTCTTTGAAGCTAAAGTAAGGTTGCTCTGGCTCAAAATTACCACTTGCAATAATTCCGTCGGGACGCCCAATCAGTTCGTATGTTCCAATGCTTGCAGAAATGGGACGCTGTGCGAAAAAGTTGAGTTTATAAGGTACTTTAAAATTGATGAGATTGATGATTGGTCCGATAAAACCTAAAGACAATTCTTGTTCGTTCCAGCTATCTATATTATCCAATAAGCGCTGTTGATAAAAGGCGGCGGCTTCTTTTTGAAAACGACTTATTGCTGGCAAATCAGATAACCACTCCTCAAGTTCAGAGAGCGTATTCACTTTCTGCAACCCAAAAGTTTTGTACATTTTTTGTTGGGTCATATCTTTCATGTACAATTTTTCTATCAATGCTTCATTCGCTACTTCCATGATTCCATACAGTTTGATTGTAAACAGTCTGAAAAGAAACAATTATTTAGGATAGAGGGTTGTGCATTAGTTGATTTTGTCAGTCAACAAAGGAAAGTGATTGCTACAAAATATATTTCTCAAAAAAACCATCTACTCAAAATCCAAACAGCATCCGAGTCTCGTAAATAAAGATAAAGACAGCAAAATAAAACATAGAATCACTCGGCTGTCGCCTACTTTTTCATATCTACAAAAATACAAGGATGCAAAATATAAACACCTTCACGATTATGCTGCTTTGCGGTCTGCTACTACTCAATTGCGAAGCGACAGAGCAAAATCCTACCCTAAAGTCTTCATTAGCAATCACTTCTCCAACCATAGCCGTTCCTACGCTGCTGCAACGCCACGAACGCATTCAGCAGGGCAAAGAATGGGAACAAGTGCAAAACCACTACGCCAATTTTAAGCAAAAAATAACGGCAGGCGATCAGGAAGCTCTTTTAAATTTGGCGCAATTGTTCACGCAAGAAGCTAGAGTAACGGGCGAACACGGACACTATTATCCGGCTGCTTTGGATTTGTTGGAACAAATACTAAAAAGTAAAGACCTTTCAAAAGACTTGAAATTCAGGACTTTAAGCACGAAAGCAGGCGTACAGTTGTCGCAGCACGAATTTGAAGAAGCCTTGACGATTGGGGAAGCCGCCGTACAACTCAATCCTTACAATGCACAAATTTACGGAGTGCTGACCGATGCCTATGTCGAGTTGGGAGATTACGAAAAAGCAGTAGCAGCGGCGGATAAAATGGTACAAATTCGACCAGATTTGCGTTCGTATGCTCGTATTTCTTACCTCCGAGAAATTTACGGGGATGTGGAAGGCGCGATTGAAGCTATGAAAATGGCAGTGCAAGCGGGCTTTCCAGGGCAGGAAGAAATGGCTTGGACTCAATTAGAATTGGGGCATCTCTATGCGCGATACGGACAACTGGAACAGGCAGAACAGCAGTACCAAGCTATTTTGGTTAATCGCCCCGATTATCCTTTTGCGATTGCTGCTTTGGGCGAAATTGCCATGACAAGAAATGAGCTGCAACTGGCAGAAAACTACCTAAAAGAAGCCATGAGCATTATTCCCGAAGTCGGGTATTACGAACAATTGGCACGCGTTTACAAAAAAACCAATCGAACCGCTGAATTGAATGACATTTTAAAAGAAATCGAAGTCATGTTGCAAGATGATGTAGATAGCGGACACAATATGAATTTGGAGTACGCTGCCATTTATCGCGATTTATACGAAGATTACGATAAGGCTTTAGCCTATACTTTGACCGAATATCAAAAAAGGCCCAACAATATAGATACGAATATTATGCTGGCTTCTATCTATGCTGAAAAAGGACAAATGGAAGTAGCAAAAAAGCACTTGACACAAGGAAGTATCACTAAGGCTCAGTATCCTGAATTACTTGATTTGTGGGTGACCTTACTGAGCGAAAAGGCTCACTAGTGAGGTTTGGCTTGGAACAAAAATCGGTGATTTGCTAAAATTTCAGAATGTAGTAAATCTAGGTTTCCACTAGTTAAGAGCATAACCTTCAGACAGATCGTATCCTTAGTCCGCATTGCAGTCTTAGAAGTATAGCCTTATTTTCTTTACCCCTTTGCAGTTTGCTATTGTAAGCCCATACATTCCCCCCCAAAACCAATAAATTGAATAAAAAATTTTTCACATAATAAAACCTATCATGAAGATTTTTCACTTGATGCAATCAAAGTGGATATTGACCATCGTATGTCTATTCACTATTCAAACTATAATTTTTGCTTCCAGTCACCGCGAAGCACCATTAATTGCTTATGATCCACTAGCCGACAATGTGGATGTCTATGCTTTTCGTAGCCCAGACAATCCAAATACCGTGACGCTGATTGCGACTTATATCCCAATGCAGCTACCACACGGTGGACCGAATTATTACAATTTCGGCGAAAATATCCGCTACGAAATTCACATTGATAACGATGCGTCCACACCTGGCGATGACATCATCTATCGCTTCACTTTCACGAAGGTAAACGAAGATCCGACCACTTTTTTTAACATTCGATTGGGTGCGGAAAATCAAAAAACAACCTATACTTTAGAGAAGAGTACGGATGGTGGAAATACCTTTACCGCAATTTTGATGGACGCTCCAGTTGCGCCATATAACGTCGGTACACGTTCTATCACTTCGGGTGTTGGTTTGGGTGCAAGTTCTTACTCTGAATTGATGCAATCCGCTATTGTGAATGCTTCTACGGGCGAAAGAGTATTTGCAGGACCAACCGATGATCCATTTTTTGTTGATCTAGGTGGTATTTTTGATTTGGGCGATGCGCCTCGTCAGGATGGACAAGCCGTAGATGGACTGGCTTGTTTTAATGTGAGTGCGTTGGCAATTCAAGTGCCTATCAGCGATCTATTGAAAGCGGATGCACCTAGCTCACCGACGAGTATTTTGGACAGCGATTATGTCATTGGTGTTTGGGCATCGGCAAGTCGAAAAGCGATGCAGACCTTTTCTAATTTCAACGCTGCGGAAGGCGGCGATTGGGTTCAAGTTTCTCGTTTGGGTATGCCATTGACCAACGAAGCGGTCATTCCAGTTGGGATGAAAGACTTTTGGAATGCGATTACGCCTTACGAAGAATTGGCAGAAGAAAGTTTAGATGCTTTTTTCTATAATCCAGAACTAGCATTGTACATGGACGATGACCAATTCGGCGGAGCAGTACCTGCTTTTGCGCCTTTGCGCGTACAAACCAATTCGTTGGGTGCTTTTGACTTTTCAAATGGTGCGGATGGTTTGTTTGGCTTGAAAGGTTCGGATGCGGTAGCGGGAACGGCTTTGGATGATGCTGTTTTCGGAAATCTATTGTTGCCAGGTCCAGGACTACCCCGTTCGGTTGATTTATGGCCTGCTTTCCATACGGGTGTACCGAATGTCGTGCCTTATCAGTTGGCGACTGGAAAAGCAGGTAATCCATTGGCGGAAGGAAAACCTTTCGTGAACAACTTTCTGCCAAATGGTGGCGATATGCTACGCCTAAACATGGCAGTACCAGTAACCGACCGCGACGATGCTAATTTCAGTTCTTTGGGCTTGATTCAAGCAGCAGTTTTAGGTTTACTCGATCCGAATTTTAATGACAATACAGATATTCAATTCATCCCAAATATGGACGGATTCCCGAATGGACGTCGTTTGGAAGATGATGTGACGCGTATCGAATTGCAAGCCGTTTCGGGAGCTGTTTTGGCAGCCATTGGTTTGTGGTACGACGATTTTGATCCAAATGCGGAAGGTGCAAGTCCCGTGACAGAAGACCTATTGGGCGTTTTGGGTTACACGACGGGCATCGAAGCCAACGATCGTGCTTTCCAAGCTACTTTCCCTTATCTAGCGATGCCTTTCAGCGGAACGAGTGGTTGTAGCGGTAATACTTTTTCTACTACTGCGGCGGATTTATCCCTAGCAGCCAGCGTAGCCGATAGCACCTACAATCAGTTTCAAGAAGTGCCTTATACGATCACAGTCAGAAACGATGGCCCAGCTACGGCTACGGCAGTCACGGTTTCTGCTGCTTTGCCCGAAGGTATGGTATTCACCCGTTCCAGCGTGACACAAGGTAAGTACAATCTATTTTTCGAGCAATGGGAAGTCGGTACCTTGGAAGTAGGAGAAAGTGCTACTTTGAATTTGACACTTTTCACTTTGGTGGACAATACCGATCTGTCTTTCTTCACGGAAGTGAGCAGTTCTATGGCGGGTGATTTGGATTCTTCACCAGCCAACGGTATGGCAAATGAAGACGACGAAGCTTTGGTAATCATCACCGTACGCGACAATCCGAACAACGGCGCAAACGAACCCAGCACCTTACAAATTGGTGCGAATGAGCAAATGATGATGCACAAAGTTTATCCAACGCCTGCCCAAAATCAAGTGCAATTGGTTTTGGAAAGCGATATGGATTATACGGCGGAGGTCATGATTTTGAACCAACAAGGACAAGTCGTGCAAAACCGTTCGATACAGCTCAATCAAGGTTTCAACAATGTCAATTTTGATATTTCTAATTTGGTGAGTGGAAACTATGTAATTAGTTTGGAAGGATTAGACGGTGCAAGTGTGCAGGAGAAGATTGTAGTTCTTAAGTAGTATATTACTTGACTTGATTAATTGGTTGGGTCAGACGAATCAAATTCGTCTGACCCAACTGTGTTTTAAGTAATGAATTTTGTGCTATTTTTTCTA
>JBCCRX010000261.1:0-9843 GCA_039201015.1 Bacteroidota bacterium
GGTTCTTTGAAAATTTTTGTGATCTAGCTGTACGATTTCAGGCAATAACATGTTCTTTTTGTCTTAGCACAAAAAGAACCAAAAAAGCCAAGACTGAATTTCTTTTTTAGCGTTGCAAAAGCACCAAAAAGACTAAACAAAATAAACTCGCCATAAGCATTGTTTTTCAAGCTTTTATTCACGGGCTGCGCCAAGCTTCAGCTCTGATTAGCACCTTGTTTTGGCTCATACCGTATTTTGTTTTTAACGCCTTTTTGGCACTTTTTTCTCTAAAAGAAATTAGGTCGATTTTGATAATTCCTCAAAAAAATTCAGACAACCACTTTATTTTTAAGCAGTCTCTAAATACACTGTAAACTAAGTTTGTTTTAATTTTGAGAAGCGAGAAATTCCTTAGAATTTCGAGCTTCAAAAAACCTATCTGCCGCCGTCTTCGACGGCGGCGAACAAGGGATGAGGGAGAAAAAAGGGTTTTTATGAAACCCTTTTTTCTCCCTCAAACTCCCCTGCTTAAAATACAAACTTATTTAGTTTACACGGTACTAAATGGCAAATTCGTACAAACATATATGTCTTTTTCTTGAGTTTACTCCGAAAACCTATTCTATTGAACAATAATTTTTCGTAATGTATAAAATATAGACTGCGAGTATCTTGTCCATACGTGACTTAGTTTCATATCTTGCTGGCATCGAGCCAGCAATATCTGATTAGGTTTTTCTAAAGGGAACAGAGAGAAAATTATGTGCCTTTCTCTCTCTAAAAACCCTTTCTAGTGGTAAATGAAAGAAGTACTTTTTTCATTTACCACAAAAATAACCGAAGACCCATTGTATATTTGTCTATTGAAACAATAAAAAACAATTAATATGCTTAAAACAAGACGAAAATTCCTCAAACATTCGGGTCAAATAGGAGCAGGAATAGGACTATTGGGCTTGACTGCTTGTAATACCAAAACCAGCAATGCGAATCAATCCGATGCCGCTAGCGAAAGAGAAAGGAGTACCAATCTAGTAGTACCAAACGATCTTTTCTTCAACATCTCTTTGGCACAATGGTCTTTGAATAAGTCTTTGAAAAAAGGAACATTGGATAATTTGGATTTTGCGGCAAAAACGAGAAATGAATTTGGATTGGATGCTGTGGAGTATGTCAATCAGTTTTTCATGGACAAAGCCAAAGACATGGACTATTTGAAGCAAATGAAACAACGTGCTGCGGACAATGGTGTAAAAAGCCTATTGATTATGATAGATCGTGAAGGCGGATTGGGTGATACGGACGATAAAAAACGCATGGAAGCAGTGGAGAATCACTACAAATGGGTGGATGCGGCGAAGTTTTTGGGTTGCCATTCTATTCGAGTAAATGCTTATGGACAAGGAACGGCGGAAGAAGTGGCAAGTGCTGCTGTGGACGGACTGGGGCGAGTGGCAGAATACGCCAAAGGCTCGGACATCAATGTCATTGTGGAGAATCATGGAGGGCATTCCTCTAATGGTAAGTGGCTAAGTGGTGTTATGGATGAAATCAATATGGATAACTGTGGAACGCTCCCTGATTTTGGTAATTTCTGCATCAAAAGAGGTAAAAATATGTGTGAAGAAGAATATGATCGTTACGTTGGAGTGAAAGAGTTGATGAAACATGCCAAAGCGGTAAGTGCAAAATCTCACGACTTCAATACAGCGGGTGACGAAACACATACGGATTATCTAAAAATGATGCAAATCGTAAAAGATGCGGGCTATAGAGGCTATGTTGGAATAGAATACGAAGGTGGTGAAATGGGCGCAGAAGAAGGCATCATCGCCACTAGAGATTTATTGATAAAGGTAGGGAAAGAATTGAGCTAGTGCGCCCAGTCCAAATTATTGGCTATCCTTCCAAAGTTGTAATACTAGTTAAGCGTATGACCTAAAAGTCATGCGCTTAACTCCTTAAAGTTAAGGACGCCACTTCGAGCTAGAATCCTTAACTCATAATTCATCAGCTAGAGGCAAACAGGTTTCTAACCTTGGAAGGATAGCCGAATTACTTACCTATATTTTCCATACTAAAACTTATTGTCATTGCTGCAATCTAAACAGGTAGTTAGGGAGATAAGTAAAATAGAACCTACTCCCTTATTTAACAGCATTGACAGGGCTATGTTAGTGCAGGTGATATTCTTATAGAAGGACATCGCATCACATTCTCTCTGAAGCCAGAAGAAGAAATCGTGGATACTATATACCCAGCAAAACCAAAGTCTTCATCACGCAAAGCAGCGAGGACAATAGCATTCATTTTGTACGACCTTTGAGAGTAGGAGAGCTGTAGATAGAAGTAGCCTAGATATGGTCTATCTGAGCCCAACAGATGTTTCCAATTATGCTATCTTTAAAAATAAAAAATAGTATTGAGAAGCTACTTGGACTGAGTATTAGCAGCAGTCAATCTTGTAGTGGTGGCTCCATCAATGATGCGTATTTACTCAAAACTGCCAAGGGTGTATTTTTCTTAAAACAAAATAGTGGTACAATTGCTTTCGATCTATTGCGCGCAGAAGTGGAAGGATTGAATACATTAAGCTCAGTGGATGGCATTCGAGTACCTAATATTCTTTCAGAAGGAAAAGTAGAAAATACTGTTTTTCTGTTGCTAGAATTCATTCCGCCTGGTCGGAAAAGTGACTCCTTTTGGGCGCAATTTGGTCTTACACTCGCTCGCTTACATCGCTGCACAGATGAATGTTTTGGCTTTTCCTCAGATAATTACATTGGTGCTTTGCCGCAATACAATCCTTCTTTTGAGCATTGGATTGATTTCTACCGAGAGGCACGTTTGCATCCTCAACTTGAGATGGCAAAACAGCAAAATAAACTGCTGCCCAAAGATGAACGCTCCTTTGAACGATTGTTTGCTAAATGGCATAACTATTTTCCAGAAGAAAGACCTGCTTTGACGCATGGCGATCTTTGGAGCGGTAATTTTTTGTGTAATGAAGCAGAAAAAGTCGTCTTGATTGACCCTGCGGTCAGCTATGCGCATCGAGAAATGGACATCGCGATGACCTATTTATTTGGTGGTTTTTCTACTACTTTTTATGAAAGTTATCAAGCGCATTTTCCATTAGCACCATGCTTCGAAGAACGCTTAGCACTCTATCAATTATACTATCTAATGGTACACGTCAATTTGTTTGGAGGAAGCTATTTGCAGTCGGTGAGGCGAATATTGAAAAAATACGTTTGAATAATTGAAAATTGATAATTGTGCTTCCGCTCAATCCCAAAATGATCTAAAGGTATCATCGGAAGTCCAGTCAATGCTTCTTTTTTCTTCTCTTTCTTTGAGTCGTTCCAGTTTGGTTTTTTCAAAAGTATCGGGTGGTAGAAAAAATTGCTCTGGATCGCGATAGGCTTCTCTTTCCCAAGAATAAACGGGCTTTTTCTCTTCTTCCTCTATATCATTTTTAAACCAATAAGCGGTGAAGATACCAACCAAGCCACCCATTAAGTGGCTTTCCCAAGAAATACCTTCTTGTCCTGGCAAAACACCCAAAAACATGCCGCTGTAAAGCACCGTGACAATAAGTGCTAAAATAATTGCCTGTACACTTTTTCTGAAAATACCCATCCAAAAAACAAAAGCTACCAAACCATAAATGACGCCACTTGCTCCAATATGGAACACATTTTGTCGAGCAAAAATCCAAACCGCGATGCCAGTCAGAAAATAGATGAATAGGAAAGACGGAATCGCCACTTTCCGATAGAAGAAAAGAACAATTACACTCAAGACAAAAAATGGAACACTATTAGAGATCAAATGTCCAAAATCGCCGTGAATGAGGGGCGCGAAGATGATTCCTTTCAGTCCTCTCACTTCCATGGGCATCAAACCCAAATACTGCCCCAAATCAAGTCCCGTTCCCCACTGAAACAAATGAATGACCCACAATAGGAGCAAAAATTTGAGTGGCAAACTGACACTAGAGATTAACTTTTGTTTTTGTGCATTTAAAACTTCCATGAAAATATAAGGCTAAAATACGGTTCGTTCGCGATTTTTATCAGCGATTTTTCTGCCGAGAAAGCATATCCTGAATGAAAATCTTTACTGCGTAAAAATTTAACAAGTCTATCCGCTTGCTTGACACTATCTTTTGAAAACGTGTTTTTTAAAGAAGTAGTTTAGCTTTTTGTCTTTACAAATCTTATCTTTATCGAAACAGCCTAAAAAAAGTACGAAAATACTAGCTTTGCTCTTGTTCAAAGGTGCTTTACATCACATCTTGAACTCGTCCACTTTCATACTAAAATTAAATTTACACATAGATGAAACGATTATCAATTGTATTCTCACTGCTTGCTATTGGTCTTTCGAGTTTTGCTCAGAACAATATGCGTACCCTTGTTAACCAAAAAGCAGATGCCATTGAAGAAAAAGTCATCGAGTGGCGAAGGGATTTCCATGAATATCCAGAACTCTCCAACCGAGAATTTGAAACGGCTAAGAAGATTGAAGCGCATTTGCGAGGACTTGGACTGGAAGTAAAAACAGGCGTGGCGCATACAGGGGTGGTTGGTATTTTGAAAGGAGGAAAAGCTGGACCGACCGTGGCTTTGCGCGCCGATATGGACGCCCTTCCTGTCAGGGAACGCGTAGATGTTCCTTTTGCTTCCAAAGTCACCTCTACTTATCTGGGGCAAGATGTGGGTGTCATGCACGCTTGCGGACACGATACCCACGTAGCAATGCTAATGGGAGCAGCGGAGATTTTGACAGGTATGAAAAATGATTTGCAAGGCAATGTAGTTTTCATCTTTCAGCCCGCAGAAGAAGGTGCGCCTCCTGGTGAAGAAGGTGGCGCGAAGCTGATGGTCAAAGAAGGCTTGATGCAAGAGATCAATGCAGATGTAATTTTTGGGCTGCATATCTCTTCTGCTTTAGAAGTCAACAAAATTCGATACAAACCAGGCGGGACAATGGCAGCCGCCGATCGCTTCACCATAAAAGTGAAAGGAAAACAGACACATGGCTCTCGTCCTTGGGGTGGTGTGGACCCAATTGTGGTGTCTGCGCAAATCATCAATGGATTGCAAACAATCATTAGTCGCCAAACGGAACTGACTAAGGAAGCAGCCGTCATTACTGTCGGAAAAATACAAGGCGGTGTTCGCAACAATATCATTCCAGAAGAATGCGAAATGATTGGTACAATCAGGACTTTGGACACCGCCATGCAGCGCATGATCCACGAGAAAATTCATTTGACAGCAACCAAAATCGCGGAAAGTGCGGGGGCAGAAGCGGAGGTAAATATCAGTATTGGTTATCCCGTCACACACAATAGCCCAGAATTGACGCAGCAGATGTTGCCCACCATTTTTGATACAGCGGGCGAAGAAAATGTAAGGCTTTCTCCTGCAGTGACAGGTGCGGAAGATTTTTCCTTTTTTGCGAGAGAAGTACCTGGATTATTTCTCTTCTTGGGTGGTATGCCCGCTGGCATTAGTCCATTCGATGCAGCGCCACATCATACGCCCGACTTTTTTATTGATGAAAGCGGTATGAAATTGGGTGTACGAACGCTTTGTAATTTGACTTTGGATTATATGAAATTGCATCAATAAAAAGCAATTGGTGATTAGCTGTTGGCTGTTGGCGAGCAGCTAATTTTACCACTTTTATGCTACTTCTATTCGCTTAGCTAAACTACCAATCAAAAAAATGCCTGCATAGTTACAGACCAAGTCACCTAAGTCGAAAGTGCGGCGAGGGATGTAAATTTGGCTAAACTCTTCGAAGGTGACGAAAGTAAATACAATCACGCTTCCCAATAGGAAAGACCATTTCATGATAGCAGTCGTTCGATTTTTTAGAACTAGATTCATGAAAAAGGCAAAGCCACCAATCAACAAAAAATGCGTAACTTTATCGCCATAGGGAAGGTCGTTGATGAAAATGAAAAAGGCGTTTTTCCAGCCAAAATTTGCGGAAAAAAGGATGTAAGCGATTAAGGTAAAAAACAGAAATGCAACAATTCTAATAGTATTGTAGGATAGCTTCATGTGTTTTGATTATTGCATCCAAGCTTCTGGATGCTTACTCCATTTTTCCAGTTGATTTAAGTCCTGCGCTTCTATGTATTTTTGAGCCATGGCAATTTTTAATAACGTTTTATAATTACTAAGCGTTGCAAAGGGACAATTCGCATCCTCAAAAGCATCTATTGCTTTTTGAAAGCCATAGGTGAAAATGGCTAAGACGCCCACAACTTCTGCTCCCACTGTTCTAACGGCTTCCACTGCTTTCAGGCTGCTTCCACCTGTGGAGATCAAATCTTCTACCATCAGAATGCGCTGTCCAGGCTCTATTTTTCCTTCTATTTGGTTTTGGCGACCATGCTCTTTTGCTTTGGAGCGAACATAAGAAAAAGGTAAATTCAGTGCATCTGCCAGAAGCATGCCGTGTGGAATACCCGCCGTAGCTACGCCCGAAATGGCATCAAACGCTTCAAAGTCTTTAGCTAAGGATTTGAATCCTTCTAAAATACCGCGACGAATATGGGGGTAAGAAAGCGTGATTCGATTGTCGCAATAGATTGGAGATTGGATACCAGAAGCCCAAGTAAAAGGGTTTTGAGGACTTAATTTTATTGCATTTATTTGCAGTAGCCATTCTGCTACTTTTTCGCTGTGGTTTTGCATATAAACGAGAAGCTATTTTTCAATTCAACAGTTCCACAAGAAGATTAAAACTGAAAGCAAATGTACAAAGTTTACATCAATGAATGCCCCATCCAACTTATTTCTAAATCAGAATATGAGCAAGGAAAATTCAAGTCCAACGATACTCGTCTAGTGGCGCACTATGCAGGAAAAGCAAAATTTTTGCTACACTATATTGATTTGTTGGAAAAGAACCATCAAATGGAAAGCATCACTTTGTATGCGAAAGATGTATCAAAATTGATTCGAGATTTTGAGAGATTATTCAAAATTGTGGAAGCAGGTGGTGGACTGGTATTCAATGCTAAGGGGAAAGCACTGCTTATTTTTCGAAGAGGATTTTGGGACTTACCTAAAGGTAAAATGGACGAAGGAGAAAGCAAAGAACAAGCCGCAGTACGAGAAGTACAAGAAGAAACAGGATTAAAAGAAGTGAGCCTCAAAAATTTTATATGCGAGACGAATCATGTCTATCGCAACAAAAAAAACAAGCGTTGCATTAAAAAAACTTACTGGTACGAAATGGAAAGCGTACAAAAAAAATTAGTGCCACAAACCGAAGAAGATATTGAAAAAGCGATATGGGCAGAATTAAATGTTTTCTTATCCACCAAACCTAAAATTTATAAAAATATAGTTGAGGTCATCACAACTTACCAAAAAGTTTAGATATCGTCATTTTTTGAAAAAAGTAGTATGCTAAGAAGAATATTTTCCCTAAAATGTGGTTTGTAGTTTTTGTGAGGTACGTTTCTCACCTTGTATCTCAAATCTATCATCCAAATCAGTAATATATAATTGTCCATAATAAAACGGTTTAAGTATGCTTAAAGTCACGCTAGCACTAGCTTTCAGCTTTTTTTGCGCCTTCACGCTTTCTGCTCAACAAGATTTGAGCAATCTACAATCATTTGGTGAATCTTCTATGCAGTCGGTCGAAGCCAATGCAAAATCTTTTTTCGTAGATGAAGAAAGTGACACCTATTTCATTGATTTTCAAAACCTTAATGTCAATTTGAATGCCATTGTCGTGAAGAATGAAAACGGTGAAGTTGTTCTTGACGATAAGGTATTTGATCTTCCCGTTGATACGATTTATGAACTTGATTTGAGTCAACTTAGTAGAGGAAGTTACAAAGTGGAATTGCAGTCTTACACCAAGGTGATTGAGAAATCTATTCGCTTGCGATGAGAGGAGTGAGCGTTTGAGAGAGATTGAGAGGAGTGAGAGAATTGAGAGTTTGAGAGAATTGAGCGTTTGAGAAAGTGAGAGAGAGTGAGCGTTTCTAGGCTTCTAGCATTCTTTTCAGTACAGCTTGTGCGGCGAAGGTTCGATTGTTGGCTTGCTCAATGACTAGAGAGGCGGGACTGTTCAAAACTTCGTCTGCGACGACTACATTTCTTCTCACAGGCAAACAGTGCATAAATTTTCCTCTATTAGTCAATTGCATTTTCTCAGATGTGACTTGCCAATCCTTATGTTCACCGATTATCTGTCCATAAGCTTCGTAAGCCGACCAGTTTTTGGCATATATAAAATCAGCATTTTTAAAAGCTTTCGCTTGATCGTATTCCACGGGTGTATTTTGTACGAATGCGGATGAGAGTTCATAGCCCTTCGGATGCGTAATTAATAAATCCACTTTGCTGGCTTGCATAAATTCTAAAAAAGAATTGGCTACGGCTTGTGGTAGTGCTTTGGGATGAGGTGCCCAACTCAACACAACTTTGGGGCAAATTCCTCTTTGGTGTTCTGAAATAGTGAGCGCATCAGCAAGCGACTGCAAAGGATGACGAATAGCAGATTCTAAGCTAATAACAGGCACGCTTGCAAAACGCACCAATTGATGAAGCAAGAAATCTTCGTAATCTTTTGCTCTATTGGTCAAAGTTGGAAAGCTACGAATCCCAATAATATCGGCATATTGGCTGATGACTGCTGCCGCTTCTCGAATGTGTTCTGCCTTCTCTAAATTCATTACTGCTCCATCCTCAAACTCTAGCTTCCAGCCTTGCTGCATATTCATCACAATGCAGTTCATACCCAACAATTGCGCTGCTTTTTGCGTGCTTAATCGGGTTCTTAAACTCGGATTCATGAAGAGTAGTACCAGTGTTTTGGTTCGTCCTAAGCTAGAATACGCCAGTGGATTTTGTTTCAAAGCACTTGCTTCGGCTACTAAATCGGATAAATTGGGGACGTCTTGTATGGAAAGATATTGTTGCATAATGTAAATATAAATACACTTTTTCGCTTAAATAGCTGATTACCAAAGTCGTGTAATAAAATCACACAAGAAGCAAAACACCAGACAAGCGTATAGCATCATCGGTCACAAACCAAGACGATCACATTTCGTTTTTTATTTTGGTACATTTGGAGCAATTGACACATCATAGGGCAAGACCTGATGAAATGGCACTTCTGAATGAGCGTATGTGGAAATAATCCAAACCGTTTTCCCCGCTTCAATAACTATTTCTACTATTCCACACCTGAAGTGCTTGCATGCTTCCTTTACTTGCCTTCATATTTCTAAGTTCGCTCAATCTCGCAGAAATAATCAATTCATCAAGTTCGATGGATACATACCATTCTCCTCCGTTAAAACTAGATTGGTCGGTTTCATTATTGACGACGCGAACGTTTTTCCACTGCTTTTCGCCAGATTTCTTTTCCAGCAGATATTCCGCTTCAAATGGGAAATTCAAATTTTCTTCCATGAAGATTGCCCATCCTACATTTACTTCTTCCTGCGTGTAGCAATCTACGACGATTTCGTCATCTATAATACGCTCAATCTCTGATGCAGTCAATTTCATTACTGATAATTTTAGAAAGCGGTGGCGTTTAATACACTGTAAACTAAGTTTTTGTTAATTTTGAGAAGCGAGAAATTCCTTAGAATTTCGAGCTTTAAAAAACCCATCTGCCGCCGTCGAAGACGGCGGCAAAGAAGGGTGAGGGAGAAAAAAAGGGTTTTTCTAAAACCCTTTTTTCTCCCTCAAACTCCCCTATCTAAAATACAAAGAAACTTAGTTTACAATGTATTTAGTACCGTGTAAACTAAGTTTCTTCCAATTTTGAAAAGCGAGAAATTCCTTAGAATTTCGAGCTTCA
>JBCCRX010000262.1:0-9838 GCA_039201015.1 Bacteroidota bacterium
AATGACATTGAAGAATTGGTGGATTTGTACAGCAATAATCGCTTAGTGGCTTCTCAAATATTGGGAGAGGGCGTGCATGCAGAGCCAGGACAAGCTGCCGAAGGCTACACCGCAGGCTACGGCAATTTGCAGCAAGACGTACTGACTTCCGCTTTCATTGCCGCTTACAGAGGCGAAGCGATCAATAGTGTCGGTGTGCAAAACGACTTTGTGCGACAGGACATATTTGATCAATTGCCTATACCGAATTGGCGGTTGACGTATAATGGACTTTCCAAAGTGCCTGCTTTCCAAGAGATTTTCCAGAGCGTCAACATTCAACACGGCTATCAGTCGGAGTTGACGATCAATAGTTTTAAAACAAATCTACTCTTTGAGCCTGGCGCACTCAATAACGACGGCAGTTTCTATTCGCGTTTGGAGATTCCAGAAATTGCCATACAAGAATCTTTTGCTCCTTTGATCGGGATAGATATTCGGACACAAAACGATATTTCTTTGCGGGCAGCGATCAATCGTTCTAGGACGCTTGCAATGAGTTTTGTGAACAGTCAATTGGCAGAAACCCAATCACAGGACTATCAGTTTGGTTTTGGCTGGTTGATGAGCGATGTGAATATTGGCTTTTTACGAAATATCGTCAACAACAATCCAAAGAAGAAGAAAAAAGCGGATTCCGATCGTGATCCACTGAATTTTCCAGGCAACAATCGCGGTGGCAACAGAGGCGGCGGCGGTGGCGGTGCGAATGTCGGTGATCTGGACATCAACATCAATTTCTCGCTTCGCGATGATGTGACCTACAATCACTTGCTCGATCAAGGCTTTTCCGAACCCACTAGAGGAACGAAACAGATCAGTTTCTCTCCTGCCGCCGAATATCAAATGCACGAAAAACTCGCGCTGCGCATCTTTTTTGATTACACCAAAACGATTCCAAGACTTTCTACTTCTTTCCCGACTTCTAATGCAGCGGGCGGGATTGTGGTACGCTTTACTTTAAATGAGTAGTGGAGGGAGTGTGGAGAATGAGGAGCGGAGTGATAGGCTGATTTTGTAAACATAATTAACTGAATAGAAAAAATGAAGCAGCAATAAATGAAGCTGACAGAAAAAATCACACTTAAAGAAGTTTGTAGGGAAACCTTCAAAATTCGTATGGTAGAAGCACTGGACAGTGGCAAAGCTGCATTGACGCACTACTTGCATAATACAAAAAATGGCGTTTCTAGCTTTTATAAAGAAGAAGCTATAAAGCATGTAAAAAGAACTTTAGAATATAAATTTCCTGAGGAGCAAATAAACCTTGAGCTAGCAGAAGAAGCACTGCAGTACCTATCATTTGAATATGCGGATGATGTTCCTTTCCCTGCGCCTAAACATTATAAATTTACATTTATTGACCTTTTTGCTGGGATAGGAGGATTTAGGATGGCTATGCAAAATTTAGGAGGTAAATGTGTTTTTACAAGCGAATTAGATCAACACTCGAAGAAAACTTATAAAGCCAACTACGGTGAGATACCATTCGGAGACATAACGAGAGAGGAAACTAAGTACTTTATTCCTGATAATTTTGATTTGCTTTGTGCAGGTTTTCCGTGTCAAGCCTTTTCAATAGCTGGTAAAAGAGGAGGTTTTGAAGATACCAGAGGGACTTTATTTTTTGATGTAGCGGAGATACTCAAAAGGAAAAGACCCAAAGCCATATTTCTTGAAAATGTTAAAGGACTGAGAAGTCATGATAAAGGAAAGACGCTAGAAACTATTTTAAATGTATTGAGGAATGACTTGAATTACTTTGTTCCAGAACCAGAAATCATAAATGCCAGAAATTTTGGTGTGCCTCAAAATAGAGAAAGAATTTTCATTGTAGGTTTTCGGAAAGATTTGGAGGTGAATGAATTTTTTTATCCAAAATCCACCGATCAATCGGTCGTTTTCAAAGACATAAAAGAAGAAAAAGAGGTTTCGGTTAAATACTATCTATCTACCCAATATCTAGAGACTTTGAGGAAACACCGAGCTAGACATAGAAGCAAAGGAAATGGATTCGGATATTCCATAGTAGCAGATGATGAGGTGGCAAATGCCATTGTGGTGGGTGGAATGGGTAAAGAAAGGAATCTTGTCTATGATGATAGATTAACTAATTTCAAACCTATTACAAACATAAAAGGGGAAGTGAATAAAGAAGGTATCAGAAAGATGACACCTCGGGAATGGGCGAGACTTCAGGGCTATCCAGATAAATTTAAGATCGTTGTTTCTGATGCTCAAGCATATAAACAATTCGGAAATTCAGTTGCAGTTCCAGCAGTACAAGCAATAGGGAAGAGTATCATTCAAAACTTAGGTTTACAGAAATGTTGACAGGAAACAAAGGAGAATGGAGAGAGATATATGCCCTTTTAAAATTGCTAGGTGATACGGTTCTGTATCCTGGAAATGAAAATGTTGAAAGGATACCAAGCGTAATTTATCCAATCATTAAGATTCTACGCTCCGAATCAAATGGCGATTTTGAATATTCAATCAAAAGGAATATTGTTGTAGTTTCGGGAAACAAGGAAGTGCTAAAAATTCCGATAAGCAAATTTAAGGAAAAAGCTACTGACTTACTTAATCATATAAAAATAAGTACTTCTCGCACATTCGCTGTCCCGGAGATTGAAAAATTCATGCGGGAAGTAAATTGTATTTCTTTAAAGGCTAAATCCTCAACGAAAACGGACATTACAATCGTCATTCATGACCAAAGAACAAATCAAAGACCTAGACTTGGATTTAGTATAAAATCTCAATTAGGAAGTGCTTCTACTTTACTGAATGCGGGAAAAACCACCAACTTCACTTTCAGGATAGAGCATCTCAAACTAAGCTCAGAAGAGATGCTAGCAATAAATAGCATTAAGACAAAAAGCAAAATCAAGGACAAAATTGAAGTAATTCGCTCAAAAGGCGGTGTTTTTACGAAAAAATTCCTAATAATCTTTAATAAGGTATCGAAATTGGAGACAAAGGTTTTACGGCATATGTGCACAAACTAAAAAATATCTAAGAGTGAAACATCAAAAACAAAAACCTATGAAAAGAATACTTATTTTTTTATACCTTTTCTCTAGCAGCCACTGGGCTCTGCCCGCTCAGATTACAGAATTGAATGAAAAGGGTGTGCTGATAGTTCGATTAGAAAGTGGGGAAGCCAAACTAAAAACGATTCAGAATTTAATAGAAAAAGGTGGCACGAGTAAGCAATATTGGGAACAGCAGCTGGAAACTGTACAACTAGCATTGGAGCATAAAAACAGAGCGATTGTTGCTGCCTTTGAGCAAAATTATCGCTTCTCGGAAGTGTTTTATATGTATGATGTGGATAGCAAAAAACTGACGGAAGGAGCAACCGAAGCTATTTTTCTGAACAAAGATTTAGCAAAAGACAACAATATTCAACTGAATGATCGCCCGTTTATCATTGCCGCAGAAGCAGAGACTGAATCGGGGGCAGAAGGTATCTATTTGCTTCGCCCCAATCTAGAGCGATTAGAAAAGCCCTTACCGCACTTTGTAAAATTAAACAACCTCTTTTTTCTGTTCAATCAATTTTCTTCTCAGAAAGCTGCTATTGAAAAAAGGTATCAACAAGCCGCCAAACGCCTGAACAATAAACTTCGGAATTATCTACTAAAGAGAGGACGCGTTGAGGAGGTAGATTAAAGGCATGCATGCTTGCTATTACTCTGCTGTGTGTCAATTAAAACCAATTTGCTTCTGTCTGAAAGATAGCTTCGGAAGTAGAACGAAGAACTTTGTTTTTCATTCTACTTCCAAACAACAGGATCGGACAAATAGACAAACTTGGTAAATATTAATACTTAAATTATTAATTCTGATATAAAATTGTTTATTTTGTTTGTGGCAGACGCTAAATCACCGATATTTTAGATAAAACGAAACAAAATTTTAAACAAGTTTACGTCGATTGGGAGACTTTACTATTTGAACCGCACTGATTTACACTTCACTCATCTCGCATTTCGATAGCAAACCGCTGTTCATTATTCAATTTGCAAATAAGTTTGGATAGGCTAAGCCATTCTACTAAAACAGGCGAATGCTTGTGCCTCTTTCGTATTCACTATAGTCGCTACAGACCCATGATTACAATCTTTGGTGTCCGTAGCCGAAATACTCCAAAAGTTATTTTTTAATATAATCATTAATAATTTATTGCATAAACTAATTTTTTATGAACAGATTCTCAACTTTGTGCTTATGGCTGTTTGCGATGCTGATATCGACGGCAGCTTTTAGTCAAATGACGATCACAGGAATCGTGACGGATGAGGAAGCACAGCCACTTATCGGTGTGAATATTCTGATTCAAGGAACGGCGGCTGGAACGATCACCGATTTTGACGGTACTTACTCCATAGAAGCCAGTGAGGGAGATGTGCTGGTTTATTCCTACACAGGCTACGCCACACAAGAAATAGCGGTGGGTACTGCTACTACCCTTGATGTCACTTTAGCCGAAGGAACAGCGCTTGATGAAGTCGTTGTGGTGGCTTACGGTACACAAAAGAAAGTGACTGTGACGGGCGCAGTTGCTCAACTAAAAGGAGAAGAACTGGTCGAATCACCAGTCGTCAACCTTTCCAATTCGCTCGCTGGTCGTCTGCCTGGCTTGGTGGTCGTACAACCCAGTGGCGAACCTGGTGCAGATGATGCAACGATTTCCATTCGAGGTACGAATACACTCGGAAACAGTAGTCCACTAGTGGTTATTGATGGAATACCTGATCGGGCAGGTGGGCTTTCTCGATTGTTAGGGCAGGATATTGCCTCTATTTCTGTTTTGAAGGATGCCTCGGCAGCGATCTATGGCGCACGAGCAGCGAACGGAGCGATCTTGGTCACGACTAAACAAGGAGAAGCAGGAAAAACGCGTATCACCTACGACTTCAATCAGGGTTGGACACAACCAACCGTTGTCCCTCCAATGTCTAATTCTTTCCAATATGCCAATATCATGAATGAACTACCCATTTATCGTTCTATTCCAGTAGATGAATGGGGTAATGCTTGGAGTAGTATTCAAAATACAGGCGTTTATGACTCTCCTACGCCTGGCATCGCTACGATCAATGCGCCTTTCAGTCCAGAAGCAGTGTCTGCTTATAGAGACGGAACAGACCCGCTGAGATTTCCTAATTCCGATTGGTTTGGGGCGACTTTTAAAGAATGGGCACCCCAACAGCAGCACTATGTAGGCATCAGTGGTGGATCAGAAAAAGTACAATACTATGCTTCTTTAGGCTATTTGGATCAAGATGCGATCTATCAAAATTCGGCTACTTTTTATAAGCAGTACAGTGGTAGAGTGAACTTGAATGCAAACATCAACAAATACGTCACAACAAACATAGGTATCAACCTGCGTAGAGAAGATAGAAACTTCCCGACCGAAAGTGCAGATGCCATTTTCAGGATGTTAATGCGCGGTCGCCCAACGGAACCTGCTGTCTGGCCAAACGGCTTGCCAGGTCCTGATATTGAAAACGGACAACAACCTGTCGTAATCACTACAAACGCAACGGGTTATGATAGAAGACCCAATGATTATGCACAGATCAATGGTAGTGTGAACATTACCAATCCTTGGGTTAGAGGACTTAAATTGACCTTATCTGGAGCAGTAGATAAACTAAGTGGCTCTAGAAAATTATGGCAAACACCTTGGGAACTCTACTTCTGGGATGGCGTCTCTTTTGAAGGAAACGAACCCGTCTTGGAAGGGGCAGTTCGCTCCAATTTTAAGTTGCCACAATTGACTCAAAGTTCATTCAGTGGATTGAATACGAACTTAACGGCTATTTTGAGTTATGATGCTAATTTAGTTGGTGGACATAGATTGAATTTACTGGCAGGTACGACGCGGGAAGAATTTACAGGTGATTTCTTCTCTGCTTTCCGTAGAGACTTCATTTCACCAGCGATTGACCAATTGTTCGCAGGTGGACAAGCATTGCAGAACACAGACGGTAGTGCTTTCATTCGTCCAAGACTAGGATACTATGGTAGAGTAAAATACAGCTTCAGCGAGAAATATTTGGCAGAATTTATCTGGCGATATGATGGCTCTTACATCTTCCCAGGCGACGACCGTTTCGGGTTCTTCCCTGGTATATTGTTGGGATGGAATGTGACGAGTGAAGATTGGTTTAATCCAACTGGATTGGATCATTTGAAAATTAGAGCTTCTTATGGTCAAATGGGGAACGATCAAGTCTTCTTTAATGGTGCATTGCAAGAGTTCGCTTATCTATCTACTTATAGCTTTGGTCAGTTCCCAATCAATAGTCAAGTATCTACCACACTCGGGGAAACGATACTTGCCAATCCGAGCTTTACGTGGGAAAGAGCCAATAACTTCAATGTCGGTTTGGATGCAAGCCTATTTGGACGTCTAGATGTAGTAATGGAGTACTTCTTCAATAGAAGGGATCAAATCTTGATTCAAGAAACGGGTTCCACGCCTGCCTCTTCTGGTATCAGCAATCTTTTACCACCTGTTAATGCAGGAGAAGTCGTCAATACAGGATTTGAATTTGGCTTGACCTATAATGGTGGACCTAAAAATGGAGACTTCCGCTGGACTGCAGGCATCAATGGTGGTTATGCAAAAAATGAAGTGGTTTTCATAGATGAAGTGCCTGGTGCACCTGAATACCAGTTGCAAGAAGGAAAACCTATCGGAGCTTGGTTGGTGTATGAATCAGATGGTGTGTTTAGGGATCAAGCAGCTATCGAAGCCAATACATTGGACTACAGCGAAGTAACACCACAATTGATTCCTGGCGACATGAGATTCATAGATCAAAACGGCGACGGCATCATCAATGGAGACGACCAAGTGCGTTTGGAAGAAAATCAAGTACCTACTTTCAATTTTGGGGCGACCTTTAGATTGTACTATAAAGACTTTGATCTTTCTGTACTTTTCCAAGGCGCAACGGGTGCTTCCACACGATTCCAAACAGAGTCAGGAGACATCGGAAACTACCTTCAATACAGTCATGACAATCGTTGGAGAATTGACAATCCAAGTTCAGAGCATCCAAGACTAGCCAGTCGTGGTGATACTTATTATACAGGAGGTGCTTATGGCAACAACACCTATTTCTTGTTCGATAAGGATTATATCCGCTTGAAAAACTTGGAGATTGGTTATAATATGAATGGACAAGCACTAGAGCGTTTTGGATTAGAGAATCTTCGGATTTTTGCGAATGGATTTAATTTGTTGACCTTTAGCAAATTCGATTTCTTCGATCCAGAAAATAACAATGCTGCTGGACGTTACTATCCATTGACTAGAGTATTGAACCTTGGATTTGGAGTGACTTTCTAGAGCTTGGCTATTGGCTATTGGCAGTTGGCTTCTAACTAATTGTCGGATCGCCTAAGTGTAGGTTAGTGCAAATTAGATGCTTTGCGCTTGTTGTGTACATGATGTATTGAACAAGTTGTATGATAGCACGATAAGCGTGTAGCATCGCACTTTCACTCATTTACCAATAACTGAAACTCTGGCGATTAAATTTCAAGAATATATAACCCACAATCCAATTATAATTTTGTTCCTGTTGATTCAGCAAATTTTTATACGGCGCAAAAAAGAGTAAATTAATATTTTGCTTAATTTGACATTCTTTTGATTTAATCAAGAACGCTTTTTGTATATTTTTGTCTGAAATTAAGAATGGACTTTATTCTTTAAGAATATTACGCAAAATCAATTCAATATGAAAAAAATACAGCATCTATTGATGACAGGGAGTTTACTAATGGCTTTGTTAGTAGCTACTTCTTGTAACAATGACTTTTTAGACACTGAGCCACTAGACAAAGTTTCTAGTGAGGCCACTTGGTCGGATGCGGCACTAGCAGAGGCTTTTGTGTTTGGGGTCTATTCCTACTTAGGCTATGGCGGTTTTGAAGAACAGGGTTTGTCTTCTTACACGGATGAAGCGATGTTCACCCACGCAGGTCGTCCCATTCCACCACTCAATGAAGGTACAGAAAGTCCTACCAATTTGGCTTACATGAGCCCTACTTATAATTGGCCAGACATGTATCTAGCTATTCGCCAAGCCAACATTGCTTTGACTGAATTAGCTAATTCGCCGATAGACAAAGAAGCGAAAGATCGTCTAATGGGAGAAGCACACTTCTTAAGAGCTTACTATTATCAGCAATTGCTTCGTTTCTATGGTGGTGTTCCGATTATAGACCAAGCTTATGGTTTAGATGAAGACTATGAGGTAGAAAGAAGTTCTTACAGTGATGTAGTAGATTTCATTGTCAGTGATTTGGATGCAGCATCTAGTTTGCTGGATGGCAAAATGGAGACACCTGGTCGTGCTTCTAAGTTAGCTGCTATGGCGTTGAAGGGACGTGTATTGATGTATGCAGCAAGTGACCTACACGAAGCTTCCAAAGTTTCTGGTTCTGATGTTGCTTTGGATAATGAGTTATTCGCCTATTCTGGTGGACAAGATGCTAGATGGCAAGCAGCAAAAGCGGCCACAAAAGCTGCTTTAGATGCAGGTGTTGGCTACAAGCTAGATTTAAGCGCACCCGTTTCATTAGAAGAAGGACGTGCCAATTATTTGGCACTCTCTATGGGTGGCGGTAGTGCCGTGGCAGATGCCTCCGCAGCTGTAGAGTTGATTTTACAACGTACAGCAACTGTAGATTACACGGTAGAGTCAAGATGGCCCTTGGGTGGTTTGCACCACGGCATCAACAATGGACCGAATGGCTACAATAACTGGGCGGGTAATACACCGATTCAGCAATTGGTAGATGATTACGAAATGATGGATGGTTCTAGATTTGATTGGTCTAATCCAGATCACGCAGATGCGCCTTATGTAGATCGTGATCCTCGTTTCTATTCCACTATTTTATACGACGGAGCGGACTGGAAGCCGAGACCTCCTGCCGTTGCACCACTTGATCCTATGGATCAAATCCAATCTGGCTTTTATGATGATGGTAATGGTGGTATCGTGAATGGTATTGATACGAGACAATCCACCATTGAGAATTGGAATGGTACACGTACTGCTTATTACACGCGCAAGTTTACGGATCCTGATCCTGCGGTGCAAGACAACTTCTCTGGTGGACAAACGATTCCTTTCCCATTCATTCGCTACACAGAAGTGGTTTTGAATTATGTGGAAGCCTGTTTAGAGACGGGTGATGAAGCAACGGCTCGTGATTGGTTGAACAGAATTCGTTTCCGTGCGGGTATGCCAGCGATCAATGATAGTGGACAAGATTTAGTGGATCGCTATCGCAATGAGCGTCGTATTGAATTGGTGTACGAAGAACATCGCTATCATGACGCGCGTCGTTGGTTGATTGCAGCAGAAACATTGGGTCGAGGTATCGAAGCCATGAATGTACAAGCGACATTGAAGCCAGGAGCCACACCACATGTACCTTATCGTCATGACCCAGAGGTATATGATTATGAATATAACGTATTTGACAACACAGAGGTGGAAACTCGAACTTGGGTAGATAGAATGTATTATCGTCCGATAAATAGAGATGAAATGAATCGTAATTCTGCTTTAGTACAGAATCCTGGTTACAATTAGTGGATAATTTAGTGTATTTTAAATACTCATGTTACGCAAAACACCAAATTGCAAACGGCACAAAGTGCTACTTGTTTACAAACCGTCGGGTATCGAACCCGACGATTTGTAGGAAAATTTTTTCGGAGCGAGCCATATTTGAGCTTTTAGCTCAAATATGG
>JBCCRX010000263.1:0-9835 GCA_039201015.1 Bacteroidota bacterium
ACATTTTTGAACGGCTCTTTTTCCTTCTAAAAATACTTAAAAATAGTTCCGTAACTACTGCTATGCAACGATTTTGAAGCACTTTTACAAGAAAAAATAACTCGCTCAAAATTTGACGCTTATTCAAACCCACCTACTTATATATCCACACCCTAAATGTTAAATCTACCCTCAATCTCGCAGACATAAAAAATATATTATATTGTTACAATTAAAATATGTACTTTTGCATCAGAGTTATAATTGTCTGATGAAAAAGGACATACACGATTAGGTAAACTGCCACGCGCAGTTTACCTTTTTGCTTTGTAGAGGAAGTAAGTTACTGATGTTACGCAAAACACCAAATTGCAAATGACACAAAGTGCCACTTGTTTACAAATCGTCGGGTGTCATCCTCACGCCTCACGCCTGAGGCGGACACGGTGAGGCAGACAGGTCGAAGCCACTCTAATTCAAAACACGCCAATCTCAGAGATCAGCGAGTAACATAGACTAAGGTACTACTTGCGTAACATGAGTAAGTTATTGGTTTTCGACCATTTTTGCGATTTTTTAATTATGATCAAAAATATTTTGAAGTTTTAAATTTGGAACGCTTGAAAGTTAAGCTTGATGGCTTAAACTTCAAAAGGAAACAGCAAACCACATCCGACTACTAAAGAATTAAATCTCTCCGCTCTGAAATAGCGAGCAATCCCAGAAAAGTCAACAATCCATTGAGGGCAAGCACCAAAAATCCTAGATTCACACCTACCGATGTTAATGCTATGTTCAAAAAATAAGCGAGCAAAGGAGCTGCTAAACAGACCCAGAAGACGTATTTATTCTTTAGCTGATAATTGGTGAACATACCAAAAGTAAACAGTCCAAGCAACGGCCCGTAGCTATAACCCGCAAATTGGAACAACTTATTGATAATCGAATCGTCGTTCAGCGAATTAACGAACATGATTGTTGCGAAAAGCAACAGCGAAAAACCCAAATGTACGATCAAACGCGTGCGCTTTTTTTCTTGTTCGCTTCTGTCTTTTTTATTGAAGTCCAGAAAATCAACGCAAAAAGAAGTCGTCAGTGAAGTCAATGCAGAATCCGCACTCGAATAGGCAGCCGCGATGAGACCAAGTATAAAAACCACACCAATGGTAGGCGATAAGTGTTGAAGGGCTAGTGTAGGATAAAGCTGATCCGTTCTGGTCGTAAATTCAAAATTGATTTGCTCGGCATAGATGAATAGCAAGCCACCCAGCGTCAAAAACAATAAATTTACAAATACCAAAATGATGCTTAATGTAAACATATTCTTTTGTGCATCTCCTATATTTCTACAGCTCAAGTTCTTCTGCATCATATCTTGATCCAAGCCTGTCATGACGATGGTGATGAGTGCACCCGCAAAAAATTGTTTGAAAAAATTGTTGGGATCAGACCAACCTTCTTCAAAGAAAAATATTTTTGAGTATTCGCTTTCTCTAAAAGTTGCAATTAAACCGCCCAAATCAGTATTCATTGCACTGCCGAGTGCAAGAATCGTGAGTACCACAGCGCTCACCATGAAAATGGTTTGCAAAGCATCTGTCCAGACAATAGTTTTGATACCGCCCTGAAAAGTGTATATCCAAATTAGCAAAATCGTGATCGAAACCGTCATCCATAGCGGAATACCAAAAGCATCCATGACGAATTTTTGGAGAACAATGGCGACTAAGAAAAGCCGCATCGAAGCACCCGCCGTTCTGGAAACCAGGAAAAATGCGGCGCCCGTTTTGTAGGAAGAAACCCCAAAGCGATTGCCGAGGTAGGTGTAAATGGAGGTCAAGTTCATTTTGTAATAAATCGGAAGCAACACCAATGCAATAACAGCATAGCCCAGAACGTAGCCAAGCACCATCTGCATATAAGAAAGATAGATATTCTGCCGAACGCTTGCCTCACCCGTTAATTGCTCTAGAAATTCAGGCGTCGCACCAACCGCACCTGGAATGGAAATGAAAGTGACGCCCGAAAGCGATGCACCAATCATGCCAAAAGCCACCAAGAACCAAGGCGATTGGCGTCCGCCGACAAAAAAATCGTCGCTGTCTGCCTTGCGACTGGTCAAATAGGAAATGAGAAGGAGTAGAAGAAAGTAGGCAGCCACTAAGCCTAGAATAAGCTGCGGTGTCAGTTGGTTCATGCTTTGCTTTTATTTTAAGTCGAGCAAAGCTAGCTAATATTTTTTTCATAGTTGCATCTCTGATGTTCCTGCATCTATCATGAGACGCTGTATCGTTCCTGCTTCGGTGTAGGCTCTCAAAGAAATGTAATCCCTTTGCAAGCTAATCACGTAGCGCTCCGCCACCGTAAAGCCCAGACCTTTCAGGATATAAGTATATTTTTCTTGTAGGCGATAGTCTAAAGCCGTTTGGTTGATAAGCACTTGGTCGTGTTTGAACTCTAGTTCGACTCTTTCACTTGTTGAGGTAATTTGTTCATCGGCAAGCAGGTTTTTCAGTAAGATATTTTTCAATTTCACGATAGGCCGCTCTATAGTGTTTGGTGCGCTGCTAGTCAGCAAAACTTGTGCAGAAGAAGTATTTAAGCTAAAGGAAAGGAATAGAATACAACAGAAATATTTCATGGTATCAAGCTTTTTATTGGGCGCATCAGCTAGAGGCTGATAAGTTCTCAAACTGTAGTCTAGATTTGCTAAGTCTCAAAGATTAGTAAATCTGCACTACCAAAGCCACATTCTGAGATGCGCCCTTTTTATTTTGTAAAACAATCGGTTAATTGTTAATTTGCCAATACCATGCCAAAGGAAATATATACTGATAATCAGTTACTTACAAAATGATTTAGGCTCGCCGTGTCCGAAATCGAACACCCTCTGTTGTGAAAGTGAACATTTTAGGTGCTGAGTATTTAAAAAATGAAGCCTTGCAGAAATGCTGAGATTTCATTTTATAGATATCAAGGAAATTAAATATACATATACCTGATTAAATGAATGAATGTATGCAATGATTTTGACATACATTATTGCAGCAGCTTTGCTACCTCAGGAAAAAATAAGCTTTCGATTTGCCTACTCTAGCCTTCTTATCCGCCTGAGGCGGAAGTCTGCTCATAATGAACGTTTTCGCAAGCGCATAAAGGAACTGATTGAAAGTCGCTAAAGGTAACAAAACGCTCGTGGTGCAATATGAAGCAGCTTTGCACTATACCATGAAAACTTATTGCTAGGTGCGTGTTGGCATACCCAAAACACTTTGATAGAAAGCATCAAAGACAAAAGACAGTCATTGAGCAAGCGCGCTTAAATTCAGACTTTCGAGTGGACAGCATTGGATTTTTTACTCCCTAAATTTGTCCTACTGTTCAGCGTATTTTGATCGAATAAATAAAGCAAATCAGTGATTTTAGCCTTCAAATCCGACCGATTGACGATAAAATCCAAAAATCCATGATCTAGTAAAAATTCAGAAGTCTGAAAACCCTCTGGTAAGTCTTTTTTGATCGTTTCTTTGATGACTCTCGGTCCTGCAAAACCAATCAGTGCCTCTGGCTCTGCAAAGTTGATGTCTCCTAGCATAGCGAAGGAAGCTGTGACACCACCCGTTGTCGGATCAGTTAGGAAAGAAAAATAAGGGATACCTGCTTTTGCCAGTTTGCTCAACATTGCGGAGGTTTTCGCCATCTGCATCAAAGAAAAAGCGGATTCCATCATGCGCGCACCACCCGATTTTGAAATAATCATAAAAGGAATACGCTCTAGCATACAATATTCTATAGAAAGCGCAATTTTCTCGCCCATCACCGATCCCATAGAACCACCTATGAAGCTAAAATCCATAGCAGCGATGACCAGAGGATGTTTGCCTACTTGACCCACTGCCACTGTCATAGAATCATCTAAATCTGTTCTCTTTTGTGCTTGCTGAATGCGATCGGCATAGGACTTTAAATCTTGGAACTGCAAGAAGTCTTTTGGCAGAAGATCCGTAAAAAGCTCTTGGTATTGATTCTCGTCGAAAAGTAACTCAAAGTAATCATGAGAGCCAATTCGAATATGATAATCACAATTAGGGCATTTATACTTATTTGCCCGTATAACTTTTACTCTACTGGTCACTTTGCAGCGTTTGCAATTGTACCAAATGCCTTCTGGCGCTTCTAATTTATTATTGGTAGCCGTTTGGATGCCATCTTTCAACCGTTTGAACCAACCCATAGTGTAGTTTTTTCTAGTTGTCCGTATTTGCTAATAATCGCTGCTGTTGCAAATTGTCCAATATAGCAAATACCTATTTTACCTTTCTCCTCCAATCGAGTACAAAACTAGTAAAATCTCCTAGAAATCTGACAAAGTAGTGGGTAGAAGCTACTCCAAAGCCTTCAAAGCTACATTTCCTTTTCGATAAGGAACACCTTCTCTAATGTAGTCTAAACTGATAATATCGCCAGGTCGAAAGCGCGCCATTTGCTCTTGCAGTTCTGGCATTGTTTTTATGCGATGACCGTTAAGCCCCGTGATGACATCGCCCGCTCGGATGCCTGCTTCCGAAGCTGTCGTATTGGGTCGGACACTTTGTACCAATACACCTTCCACCTTATCTAGTTTGAGATCATTGGCTAGCGAATTATTGATGTCGCCAATGGTGACACCCAGAACGGCTCTTTGCACTTCTCCATATTGCCTTAAATCGCCCGCTACTTTAAATACTAAGTTGGAAGGAATTGCAAAAGAGAAGCCTTCGTAGCCACCACTTTCCGATATGATAGCTGCGTTTACGCCCACCAATTCGCCTTTTGCATTCACCAAGGCACCTCCGCTATTACCTGGATTGACAACGGCATCGGTCTGAATAAAACTTTCTATGGAATATTCCTGATCCCTTAAGATTTGGATATTTCTACCTTTTGCACTAACAATACCCGCCGTGACGGTAGAAGTCAAATTGAAAGGATTACCAACTGCCAATACCCATTCTCCAATTTGGAGTTGATCCGAATCGCCCAATCGGAGTGGCTGTAGCTGTCTCGCATCAATTTTGAGTAAAGCCAAATCCGTAGAAGGATCTGTACCAACGACTTCTGCTTTCATTTCTTTTTTATCGAATAGCGTCACTGTTTGTGAAGTACTGCCCTCTATTACATGATTATTGGTCACGATATAACCGTCCGAAGAAATGATAATGCCAGAACCCGCAGAAATTCTAAATTCTCCTCGATAGACCGTGATGTTCACCACCGATTTGGTCACCATTTTAGAAACGCTCACGAAATCATTTGGAATACTATTATTTTGAGTCGGGGCTTGATTAACTAGAGTCGTAATTTGCGCCTCCTTCTTTTCGCTAGTAAAGGTTTTATACTCTTTAAAATAATATTGAAAGACCAGAAAGGAAACACCACTGCTGATGATGAAAGTTGCTAAAATAATGCTGATGGTGTAGGTGATGCTCGGTCGCATAATTATATTTTGATTTGTAACTTCTTATCTTATCTGGCTTCGATAGTAAATTCACATTGCTTGATGTTCTATCTTCTCAACACATTGAATTTAATAATTTCACTTTGTATTTATTGCGAGGAGGAATAATTCTAACGCATAAAAAAATGTTTATTATACGAAAGGAGTTGTAAGTTCAGAAAGGGTTTTCTTGGGTTGCCTGTAGAAATAGCCACAAATGCACGAATGATTAATTCATTTGCTCACCCCTACACACTTTTTTAGAAATTTTTATTGTGTAAAAATTCTCGAAAAGGGTCTCTCGAACAGAAATAAAATTTTGAAAATTAATAGTTTTTAAAATTTTAGGCTCTAAACAATGCCATACAAATCATATTCACTTGCATCTGTGATAAGCACTTCTGCAAAATCACCTATGCGAACAAAGTGCTCTTTGGCGGAGACCAGCACTTCATTGTCCACTTCTGGGGAGTCGCCTTCGGTTCTACCGTAAAAATAGTTGCCTTCTTTTCGATCGAAAAGAACACGTAGTCTCTGCCCTATTTTAGATTGATTTTTTTCTGCTGAAATGTTTTGCTGTAAAGCCATAATGCGACTAGCGCGCGCTGCCTTCACTTCTGCTGGCACGTCGTCTTCTACCTTGTGCGCACGCGTATTTTCTTCGTGTGAATATTGGAAGACACCCACGCGCTCAAAGCGCATTTCCTCTACGAAATCCAATAAGTCTTGAAATTCTTCTTCTGTTTCTCCTGGAAAACCAACAAGCATCGTCGTTCTGAGCGTTAAGTTGGGGACTTTGCTTTTAGCGGCTGCTATCAACTGGCGAGTTTGTGCTTGCGTAATTTGTCGGCGCATTCGCCTAAGTACCGCATCATTAGCGTGTTGTAAGGGAATGTCTAGATAATTACAGACTTCTTTGCGCGCTGCCATAACATCAAAAATCTCCATTGGAAATCTGCTTGGATAAGCATAATGCAGGCGAATCCACTCGATGCCTTCTACATCAGCAAGGGCATGTAGGAGCTCTGGTAAAGCACGTTTTCGATAGAGGTCTAAGCCATAATAGGTCAATTCTTGTGCAATCAACATCAGTTCCTTCACACCTCTTCTCGCCAAGCCTTTTGCTTCTTTTACCAATGCTTCGACGGGTCTGGAGACGTGCTTTCCACGCATAAGTGGAATGGCACAAAAGGAACATTTGCGATTGCAGCCCTCCGAAATCTTTAAGTAGGCATAGTGAAAAGGAGTTGTTGTAATCCGCTCGCCAATCAGTTCGTGCTGATAATTGGCATTTAGTTTTTCCAGTAAAAAAGGCAACTCCAGTGTACCGAAATAAGCATCTACTTCTGGAATTTCTGCCTCTAAATCATTTTTGTAACGCTCTGATAGACAACCCGTTACATACAATTTCTCAATTTCACCTTTCATTTTTCGGTCGGCTTGGGTCAGTATAGTGTTGATGGATTCTTCCTTAGCCAAGTCAATAAATCCACACGTATTTACGATCACGACATTGGCATCCACTTGCGCTTCATGATGTACCTCGAAGTCATTTGCCCTCAACTGCGTCATCATGTTTTCTGAATCCACTAGATTTTTGGAGCAACCCAAAGTAATCACATTTACCTTATCACGCTTGATCGTCTTCGTCTTCATATTTTTGTGTTAGGAGCGCAAAGATAACTATATCCTTCCAGAGAAGATATTGTTTCTTTCATCAAAGAACAGCAATTTTCACTCCATCAAAAAACATTTGTTCAATAATAATTTTCTTACTTTTGTTCAAAATACGTACGAATGACAATAAACATATACTTGCGTTTTGCGCTAATTGGTGTTTCTTTAATTGGGGGAACTATTCTAGCTATATTGTTTGGCTTTTGGTATTCCTTTCCTCTTATTTTGGTAGGCTTGGTTCTTCTAGTTGGCTACATTTTATTAGGTACGGTGCAATCTGCGGGCGTTTTGATGCAATCTATGGACATAGCAGCGGCGGAGAAACGACTCAATCTTACGATCAGTCCTAAGTTGCTTTATACCACCAATAAAGCCTTCTTTTATATCTTGAAAGGTACTTTTGCTGCACAACGCAAAGACATGGAAGAAAGTGAAAAATGGTTGAAACTAGCGCAAGAAGTAGATGTACCTACGGACAATGAACGTGCAATGATCGAATTGCAGTTAGCCAATATCAATGCGAATAAAGGTAAATGGAAAGTGGCAGAAGGACATTTTCGCAGGGTAAAAAAAATGAACATTACAGAACCCAATTTACTGGCACAAATCACTGAATTTGAGAAAGTATTCGCGCAGCGTGGTCAAGCTAAAGCGGCTGGAAGAATGGGCAAACGAGGTGGTATGATGCGCCCAGGTGGAAAGCGTCGTCGTCCTAAAATGAGGTAGAAACGATTTTGCAGACTTGCCAGTGCAATAAATAACTCATGTTACGCAAAACACCAAATTGCAAACGACACAAAGTGCCACTTGTTTACAAATCGTCGGGTATCAGCCTCACGCCTGAGTTATACCGTTAAAAAGCAAATGATATTTCAGATTTTTTTATCTAAATTTGCCCAAGCAGCATTGTTGACCTCGCATATACTTTCCACTAGGGGGTTTGAGGCTGCAATTCTGCTTTTTTTCTTTTAAAAGTACGGCTAGAACAAGGTGCATTTTTAATCATTTCTACCTCTTTGAGAATTTGCTTTTGATCCATTTGCGCTAGTTTGCTTTTTTGTTGTTGCAACTTTTTGTTTCGATTGTTTTGATCTACTTGCGCATCAAAGGGTTTCTTGGATTTGAGTATTCCAAAAACGACCCTAGTCAATTTATGCATAATAGCTCCAATGGCTTGTGCATCATTCATTCCTTTGGCTCTAAATTTTGCATAGATTTCCTTAAAATAAGGATTATGAATACAAACATTTCTAGCAGCCATATAGATCGTACTTCTATAAGAGGCAGAACCTTGTTTACTCATTCTTGCTTTGACCTTTCCATCTCCACTTTGTTTGAACACAGGATGTACGCCAAAGAAGGAAGCCATTTTAGCCCCACTCTCAAATCGCTCCACGTTTTCTACTTCCATAACAATGCCGATGGCTGAGTATTTTCCGATTCCTTTGGTTTGTTCCAACAAGCTAACTTGTTCACTGTGATAATGCTGTTGTAGAAAAAGCTTTTCTTCCTTGATTTTTTCAGTGATTTCAATGATTTGTTGAGCTAAGCTAGATATGGTTCTTGCCAGTAGCACATCTGTTGGTTGCCCAACACTGTGTTGAGCTAGACTTTTCAACTTTACGATCTTATCTTTTGTGATCCCTTTGATTTTTACCAAACTGCTCGGTTTTGCCTTTTTTATGCTTTGGTAATCAGGATACTTTAGCAGCAATTTTATCATCCAATTTGGCATCCCATGTCTAGCATAACACAATAATTCTGGGAAAGCACTATACACCAATTTCTCTAAGCGGTTGGTCATCGCTGTTTTTTGTTGATTTAATGTCTGAATATAGCGATAGTAGCGTCTGGCTTGGCTCTGCTTTAAATCAGGCGTTGGATGTTGTAAGATTTTATCCTTATTTTCTATCAATTGCAAGGAAATGTTGCGAGCCGATACCTGATCTGTTATTGTTCTGGTCATTTTGGATGCCCCTTGATGCTTTACCCCTTTAGGATTCAGTCTTTTTATGATTATACTTATCTGCTTTTCTCGCTCCCATAGGCTATTGTACCAATTGTTCTCATAGCCTCCTGTACTTTCTACTCCACAGATAATTTGATCCAATCCGTATTTGACCTTAGCTGCTTGCAGGCGGTTGAATAAAGATTCATGTCCCTGTCGATTATCATATAGCTTGTAGCCTTTGCCTAAGGTCTCTTTGGAGTCATTTAATAAGATAAAGTCGGCATAACCTTTACTCACATCAATTCCTAGATAACCAATTTGTGTCATTTTTACATTATTTTGTTTGTTTTATAATTTGCCAAGCTTAAACAGCCTTATAAAAATGCGGTATCTAGTACCATGTTATACCTCGTTTTTGACTTGGCTTATGGAGGAAACTCAGGCACAGTATCTTTGTACTAAGGCGGATTCCCTCTCTAAACCAAAACTAGTTATTTCTTTTGGCTTTTTGAGTTGTTAGATCAGGTGATTGAGGGCAGGATTTTTTGCAAAAAATCCTGCCCTCAATCACCTGATCTAACAGCCTCTCTTTTTGTTTGCACAAACATATAAGGCGGACACGGTCTGAATAAGCAATCAATTGTGAGTTTATCAGCCTCACGCCTCACGCCTGAGGCGGACACGGTAAGGCGGACACGGTGAGGCAGACACGGTCGGGATAAGTGAGCAATTTATTTCAACGTCAGGTTCAT
>JBCCRX010000264.1:0-9811 GCA_039201015.1 Bacteroidota bacterium
CGAAAATCTACGATTTTCTCGCTTCTCAAAGTTAAAACAAACTTAATTTACACGGTACTTAGCACAGTGTAAACTAAGTTTCTTTGTATTTTAGATAGGGGAGTTTGAGGGAGAAAAAAGGGTTTTAGAAAAACCCTTTTTTCTCCCTCACCCTTTTTTCGCCGCCGTCTTCGACGGCGGCAGATGTGTTTTTTGAAGCTCGAAATTCTAAGGAATTGCTCACTTCTCAAAATTAAAACAAACTTAGTTTACAGTGTACTAAGGAGCGAGGCAAAAATAACTATCCACTCTTGATTCGTTCTGCATCCTGTCCGCTAGCGGTTCATTTCATTAATAAGGTCTGTCAGACCTTTTTTGCCACGCACCATTTCATTCATCTGCACCATCTTCGATTGATCTTGCGACCGCTCTACCTGTCTAGCAGACATGATTCAGACTTACCAAAGCCTGCCCTGTAATGATAGTGTACAGGGTTTCGCTCATTATACCAATAAGAAACTTAGCGTCTGTCTTTTCTCTGAAGATGCTTCGCCTCTTGTACTGTTAAAGCTCAATAACAGTAGACTAACCTCTTAGCGTTTTAGTTCAGGTGTATCAATGTCACTTTCACCTGTCTTGTTTCACGAAGATTAAAACAGTTCAATTAATTTACGATGATTTCTTTTCCTAGCTCCCCGAACTAGTAACATTCTATTTCTTGGAGTTGATCTCACAACCAATTCACTTCAGCAGTCAAAGACCACAAGGGCTTCATTGTCCCCGACGCTTTACATCCAACCGTTACCAGTTACGCGTAGTTAGGTAGGAAACTAATGGAGGTACATTAGGTCAAATCATACTTCCGAAGTCGATCCTTCTTTGCAGAAGTACGTTTGACAATATAAGGAGCAACTTCTTGTCGCACGAGCTTGTAACGAGCAGTACCTGTTATGCACTAGCAGGAGATTAAATCTGCTTTGATATTCATCAATTTTAGCCCTCTTTAAAAAGCCAGTAATTTGTTTAAGATTACCATTTTCGGGGATAGCGAAGCGACGACAAGCACTTCATTTTCTGCATTGATCATATTCTAATCCACTAGGAGTCTTACAGAAAGCTACCAACAATTTACTGTGCGATTACTATTTTCTTATAATAAAACTGCGATCCAACTTTTATTTGTACGACGTAAATCCCAGCTTTTAACATGGAAATATCAATATTTCGATAGCTGTTACTCTTGATAAGCGACTTTCCACACGTATCAAGTATAAGGACTTCGGCTACTGGCGCAAGAAAGTCTCCCGCTATAGTTATGCTACTTGAGGTTGGATTAGGATAGACGGATATATTGGGTGCTTGTATAAGGTCAGCACTAATAGTCAATCCCTGCATATGCGCTTTAAAAAAATTCCAAATTTCGATAGCAGCATCAATATCTTGATTGGTATACCCAACTACCAGAGAAGGATTTGAAGCTGTAAACTGGCCAGGTACAGTATGTCCTCCACCCTCTACACGATATAATCGCACCGAACTTGATTCTGTACAATCGATCCAAGTAGTGAGATGAACAGTACTCCCATCGGTTATATCTTTATCTGCTACCTCGACTGCCTGAAAGGTATCAGAGCATTGATTCACCTGTCTCCAATACTCGATGGTTTGGTCCGTACTTAGCACTGCTCCGCCAGAAGTAAAGGGAGGTAGCGTTCCACCATTATAGGGTACTAGTCGATCCTCCGTCCCGTTCATAATCAGCATAGGTACTTCGCTTTCGGGATTGCAAGTTCTCAATAATGGCTTGGGCATGCTGGCGATCATGCTCGCAAAAGCGCTAAATAGGCCTCTCGTTTCGCAAGCGAGCCTTTGCGTCATCATACCCCCATTTGAAGCCCCAGTCACAAAAATATTTTCGTAATCTAAGTTGATAACATTTGCAAAACTATCTATCAAAGCCGTTAAAAAAGCGACGTCATCAACACCCAGCACGTCAGGAGTTGTTGCACCCCTACCATCTGCCCATTGATTGGCGATGCCATTGGGATATAGACAAATGAAGTGAGCAGTATCGGCTACTTCATCAAAGTGCATCCGATCTATTAGGTCTTCTCCATTCGCATTACCACCGCCATGTAAGACCATTACCACAGGACATTTTTCCGCTGGAGTGTATGATTGGGGAACGTAGGATACATAAGTTCTATCCTGATCACCGATTGTCAAGGTATCCCTTAGTAAAGTTTGTCCCATGCTGATGCAGGGTAAAAAAAACAGACAATTGTAAATTATAAAACGTAACTGAAGCATAATATAAATAGAATAAGTATTATATGACGAACCTTTAGACCACAGAAAGGCACTCTAGCTAGAAATTAAAGTGATCACCAGCGTTTCGCCAAAAAAGGCTCCACCTGTACACCGTCTTTCCCGATGGTTTGGACAAAATACATGCCAGGTGGTAATAATCGAATATCAATCTCCATATTTTGGCTATAAGCAGCGGTGTAAAACACTGACCTTCCATTGATATCCAGAATATTTAATTGCTGGATATTATCTGGATGACTGAAGCGAATAAAAATCGTCTCAGAAGCAGGATTGGGAGAGATGGTCAACGAGGGATCTTGTGGAGTGATGTCTCCCGTACTGACGGAAGAACCCAATCCAAAGCGTATTTCTCCGATGCCTGCACACTCGCCACCGCCCCAGGTGGAGGCTACTGCAAAGTGTACATATCGTGCGGTAATATTTTGGAGATCGATTAATGCTGCGCCTTGATATTTCCAGGAACCAGGTGCTTGTGGTACTTCGATCAATCCTGTACTGACCCAATTTTGTCCATTTGCGGAGTAATCGATGTATATTTCTTTTACCCCTTTTCCAATTTCACCCCAGACGTTATGATTCCAAAGATGAATCTGGTTCAAGGCATATATTTGCCCCAGGTCATATTGCAACCAGTGAACGTCTCCATAATTTCCCACGGGCGAAATTGAGGTCTGGCAAGACTCCCACCCTTGGTGTTGAAAAGGGCTGTGTCCATCTTCAATGCACTGACCGAAGTGAACAGTTACAGTACAACAGAGGATGAAAATAATGGCTATATATTTCATTTTAATTTTTCTATGAATAATAAGTACAATGTAAACTAAGTTTCTTTGCATTTTAACAGGGGAGTTTGAGGGAGAAAAAAGGGTTTTAGAAAAACCCTTTTTTCTCCCTCACCCCTTTTTCGCCGCCGTCTTCGACGGCGGCAGATAGGCTTTGTGAAGCTCGAAATTCTGAGGAATTTCTCACTTCTCAAAATTAAAATAAACTTAGTTTACACTGTAGTAAGTACTTCTACCTAAGTACTCGTGAATGATTAATCGAATGCTAGATATGTCATATTTTATTTTTATAAGAATCTGGTTATCAAATAATTATGGGTATGTTCTCAAAAACCAAAATATGATATATCTTAAAAATAAACCTGCGTGACTACTTAAATGGTACGAGCATTTAAACACCCATAAATCCAATAGGCGCTTGATTGGAAGCGACATCGTAGAAATTGCCAATATTGGGTAATATCAATGACAGATCATTGGGAGATATGCCAAACCATAGACAAATCTCCGCAAAATATTCATCTGCCGAGGTGGTCGGAATAAGAATCCCGCCACCTACTTCTATATTGGTGTTCAGGCTGAGTATAGGATATTCGCCGTACATCGCTCGACCATTAACGGCGCCACCCATAACGAGCGCATTGCCTCCCCAGCCGTGGTCTGTCCCGTTGCCGTTGGAGGTGAGCGTGCGGGCAAAATCAGATATTGTAAATGTAGTGACACACTCGCAGACACCAAGTGCTTTTGTAGCGGCATAAAATTCAGAGAGGGCTTGATCGACGGTTGTCATTAATAATTCGTGATTATTGAGCAGTTCGTCGTGATTGTCAAAGCCTCCTAATTCTACAAAGAATATTTGTCTTTTAGCGCCTAGGTCTTCACGTGCTGCGATGGTCTGCGCAATCATACGTAGGTCTTGTGAAAGTGGGTTTTCGGTAGTGAAATTCAACGGAACATTGGCAATATTCGCGATGGCCGCATTGAATACTTCATTGCTATTGACGCTGCGGCTCAGAACTCCTTTGTAGGCATCTTTAAAAATATCTTCGTACTGCTTATTCATCATGTCGGAAACATCTTGGGTCATGGTCTGTAAGAAGGGATGCGAACCATTAAAACCGTAGATGGATACCGATCCATCATTGTTGATGGCATATTCGACTACTTCATTGCCTCGCTGAAAAATATTATTTCCTGAAAGGGAGACGTTCATCGAAACAGCGTCATTGGTATTTTGACTTTTGATGATATCGGCTACTTTCCCACCCCAACCAGCGGATGCACTTCGCGACTGTGGTACGGCAGTCTGCCAATGCATCACTTGATCTTTATGAGACAGCAGACCTAGTGGAATATTAGAAGCATTGTTCAAAACATCCGTTTTGGATACAGGCTCCAAAAGGGTGCCGACATTGCTCACTACCGCCAGATCGCCTTGCTCAAAGATGGCTTGTAATCCCTGCATGGCGGGATGAAAACCAAATTCACGACCATCGGTCGAAACAGGATTAATGGGTAAAATATCCTCACGCGGAATCGCTTGATTGGAGCGCGAGGCGGCGTACTCATTGTAGGATGCTGTATTGCGCGGAATGACCATGTTGAAGGAGTCATTGCCACCATTAAGTAGGACGCAAACCAAGGCTTTATAATCAGCGCAGACCGTCGTCGAGCCCATCAGGGCATTCATGGTCTTGAGATTGATTAGTGAATTGAATAAGGTTGTAGTGCCTAGCGCCATACAAGGCAGCGTACCTAGAAACTTTCTTCGGGAAAAAGTAGGCTTATTCATCTGGATTTAATTATTTTAAGATAACGTAATCGGGGTCGATCATCGTGAGAAAAAGAGCATAGTGCGCAGCTTCCGCTGGAGTAAATAAACCAGAGGTTTGAATGGAAGAGACAATCCGGTCTTTAAGATCATCACTCATGGCGCCATTGGCCATCAATAGGTCGAGGTAATCTACCAATTGGTTGGGACGGTCGCCCAAGGATAGCCATAGGGGATCGGTTAGTTCTGCTTCGTATTGCCTGCGTTGTCGATCAAAATTGCGAAAATTGGGACCATTCAGGTAATTACCCAAATTGGCGTTGGGATCAACGCGATTGATGTAATTCCGCATCAGCGCAAAGAGCATAAAATTGACGTAATTGGAGGAAGTCGATGAGTTGAGAATTTGATATTCTGGACCTACGAACTCGTATAGTGCAAAGTCGGCATCTGGGCTATAATCGGGCGTGTAGAAATTAAATACCGTCGGTGCACTTAGGACGAAGTGATCGGTGAAATCTTTAAAGGAATCTCCTGAATTATGAAATATCTCCGAGGGGGCTTCGGCTTTTAATCCGCGCATCATCTGTGTATAGCGAAGGGTAGGCGCGCGAAGCATACCATTTCCGAATCCGTTGATCCAATAACAAGCATAAGCTTCTTCATCCGATAAGATTGCTTGCACTACAGCCGCTAAATCACCGCGCTCCCCACTTCCATTATCATTGAAAACGCTAGCAACTCGGTCGATGTAGCCAGGGGTGGGATTTGACTTGACCAGGCGTTGAATCAGTCGTAATGCCAAGAAGGGACCGACATTGGGGTGATTAAAAAGGACATTGATGGCTTCGCGAATATCCTCCATACCCGTCTGTCCTGCTGGAATAGTGTATCCCCCTATGATGTGCTTTTCCCCTGGCTCGTGGTATTGCTCGTACATCCGCATGGGCTCCGTAAAAGACAACTGACGATAATCCTGACCAAAACGTGGAGCGCCAGGACGAACACCACTTAGTGCGCTACCGCCCAATCCTGTAAATACTTTTGCTAAGCCCTTAATGTCATTATTGTCATAGGTAGGTATCCATCGTCCATCTGCGCCAATTTTTCGGCTACCATCATTGTTCAACTCATGCAGCCCAATGGTAAACAACTGCATGATTTCGCGTGCGTAATTTTCATCGGGACGGATATTCGCAATGGTATCCGTTGGGGGATTATTAAGGTGGGTCAGATAAAAACCCATCGCCATATTGATAGATACTTCATTCAAAATATCCTCATAATTCCCAAAGGCATTGCGGGATAAAATATCGTAAAAAGTAGATAATCCTTGGGCGAAAAATTGTAAATTACTCTGATCGGAGACAACAATTATTTCACTCAGCGCCATCGCGACGCGTTGGCGAAGTTGATCCGCTCCTTTCATGACGCGATCCCACCAAGCGGTGCGAAATTGTGCCGGCGTATTACGGAAGAGCTGCCGACATTGCTGCTCATCTAAAACTTCAACACAATTGGCTCTCCACACCTGCGCAAGCTCCAAAACCATATCCGTGTATAGACTGGGCGGTGCATCTAGCTGCTCCTCAATCCACGCCGGTATGCCCATTTCCGCTACTTTTTGCACATCTTCTATGGTGTACCCTAGCGTGGCGGTTGCCAAAAACCTGGACGCCCCCTGAAGCTCCTGTTCGTACCCTGTTCCATCTACGGCCTTTAGACCATCGGCATTGGGATCGCTAGACTTGAATGTTATACCCTGTGCTTGTCCCGCACCTAGGTAATCGGTGTATTGAGCAAAGCAGGCCACGGTAAGCAGCATACTTGTCATCCATAACAGTAGTGTTCTCATATGTATTGTTATTTCCTTTTTGTCTGTTGATACTCTCTTTGGACTTGGGACGTGGGCGAGGGTTTAAATGGGGTTTATTGAAATTTAAAAAACCTCCTCCTTTGGTGGTGGTCATGTACTTTTGGCTTTGCCAATTAACATATCAAATTATACTACAAACGGGATGAAAAAGTACCTCTACTCGTCCACCTCATCCACAATAAAAACGAAAATGCTAGCTGCAAGGTGTTTCGTTGTATGCTGACCAAAAAAAAGGACTCCTGTCCATACTTCCCACTACACATAGCATAAAAAAGACAGGAGTCCTACACTTTTATCCGTGTACAAGCTAGCGTTTGTGACGAGCAGCATGCGTTGTGCACTAGCAGTTTTTTAGAATGCGCTCTTTGTGCTTGAAAATTTCAACAAAAGGAAGTTAGCCGTAAAAAACTCATGCTTGGAGGTGAGTAAAACTTGACGAGTTTTTGAGTGCTTGGCGCGGAGTGCAGCATAGAAAATATTTGAATCAATAATCAGTTTAGCCATTACTCTTCTTTTAGAAGTCTAGACTTATTGGCTTGCCACCAATCTTGTTGGAGGTCTTCTCCCAATTCTTCTATGCTGTCATCAAAATTTACTTGAGTAGCTAGATGCTCTACTCGAATCAATTTAATCAAGTGATCTAAATAATTGCGGTCAATCGCTGTTTTATCTATGCTCAATAGATAGCGATCTTATTGTACTTCTAATTGAATGGTATTCATGCGAGATTTATTTTCAAACTATAATGCTTTCAGTATTTAAGCATAACTTCTAGCGTCCAAGGTCTGACATCGTAACCTTATGGAAAAGCTGGGTACACAAAATAAAGCAAGAATTTGTATATGATTAAACGAACCGCATTTGGCCACTTTTGAATTTCTGAGCAGTTCTCTTAAATTTGTTTAAAAGCAGTAAACGATGTCCAATCAAAGAGAAAGCAAGCTCGCCCAATGGCTCGACCAATTACAAGAACAAAGTTGGAACTTGGAGTTGATTATTTCGGGCTTTGTGCTGTTTGGTCTGTTCCAATTGCGGGACTTCCTGACCATCCAGTTGTATTATCTCAATGCCAATGATATGAGTATTTATAACAAATACACCCTCTCCTTTCTGGTGCTCCAAATCAGTATTGACATTTTCATCTTGTCCTTGTTGCTGCTTGTTTTTACTAGAGGATTGTGGATTGGCGCCATTGGACTGCGCTATGTGTCGGGTGAGATTGACTATGATAGCTTGAGGTATAGTGATAGGTTTAAGCAATTTTTGAAGCGAAAAATAGGTGACTTTGATGATTACATTCAGCGATTGGAGCATATTTCTAGCTCTATATTTGCTTTTACCTATCTTCTATTTTTTATGTCGCTGTCATTGGTCGCCATCGACTTGGAATTTCAACTTTTGAATTACTTATTTGGTCAATTTGAACTATACACACTAGCCGATATCCTTACCAATATATTTTTTTTAGTAGGCTTCATTGTATTTTTTGATTTTCTGACACTCGGTTTATTGAAATCCATTAAGTCTCGTATTTTCTCAATTATTTATTTACCCATCTATCGGTTTTATAGTGTAGCCACTTTATCCTTTCTATGGCGACCAATTTGGTACAATTTTATTGACCAACGATCAACAAGATGGATTGCTGCCTTTAGTATTCCCTTCCTGATTGGCTTCATTTTTTACAAGGATGTTCCTTTCGCCCTATTCAATTACCAATTTTTCCCAAAGATTCAACATAGAACTGATATCAATCCGCGCATCACTGTGTCATCTATAGAAAGTGCACGAACTTCTTTTCAAGCTCAATTTTACGATGATCTCAGACAGGCAGAGCGAGCCGAAAAAAAGTATGAAATCATTCGCTTATTCAGTTTACCGACTCATAGAATTGATGTACCACTCATGGAAGTATTTGTTAAATATGACCGAGGTATAGATGACTTCATTGCAAGAGAGGATAGTTCGATCATCGCTATTAATGAAGTGGGGTTTAATATTCTAGCAGACAGAAACGCACTAGATGGTATGGTCATCAAAAAAACAGAATCTGCTTATGATGAACGACAAAGAGAGAGAGGTGCTGCATTTCAACAGCAATACGACAGTCTATGGACTATAGATGAGGCTCAAGCTACGGATTTGTATTTAGCCTATCGCGACAATGAGTTTTTGCTTTATCGAGCGTATTTGGATCGAGTAAAATCATTGGTTCAACAATCTTTTTCCTTTGAAATTAACGAACAGCCCATTCCTGATTCTACTGTTTACTTGGACTTTCACATTCATCCCAATTTTGGAGAAAAAGGCTTCATCTGTACTTTTCCAATGCAGCACGCAAAGCTCGGCAGGAATCGTCTGAGCCTGAAACGGAAGTTTTATAATAGATACGGGAAAAACTATTATGAAACCAATTACACGATTCCTTTTATCTATACGAAAGGGATAGAATAGTATTTTTATTAAGAGCTTGTTTGTAGACTTATTTAGCTAATAATCAATAGTTTATGGTTCACGCCTGAGGCGTGAGGCTGTTGTTTCTTTTGTGGTTGAAAAAGAAAATGTCCACTGGTAAGATTTATTTCAACGACAGGTTCATAAAATTTTGGTTATCAGGACGATAAAATCCAAACAAGCTCTAACATTTGGCACTGAAAAAAAGAAAAAATAATACATAACTTATACAAAATCCGTTTGATCTGTGTCCAACATAAAAAACTTCGTACAAGCCTAATTCAAAATTAAAAATGAACTTACACATCAAAATAGAAGAGGATATTTTCAAGCAATTTTCAGCGCAGTTGAATGCTGAGGCGGTTGGCAATTCCTTACATTTAGATGCAACAATAGGGGAGGGGAAGATTGGCTATTTCGATTTTCCTAATGCGCTAAAATTCCAATGCTCTAGCAGATGCCTCAAATTCGGAGATCACTTCCTGCTTTCTCGCTGTTCTAGCTTGCAAATCCTGTTGACTGACCACCGAAAGTGGATCGTGCTTTGCGCCCCAAGACCAAAGTTCGATGATGACAGGTATCAATTCTATGCCTGCCTCGGTGAGCGTATAGTACTTC